>CAVCXB010000008.1:0-47165 GCA_963605535.1 Wujia chipingensis | reverse complement strand
TATTTAGAGAAAAGCCTGAAAAATCAATGATTTAGGGCTTGACATTATAGGAAGGCGTTGACCATAGCTATGATTATGAAGGTTATCATAGTTACCGGACAGAAGATCTCGCAAAAGAAAAATGATATCAAAAATAATTTCAGAGAAAAACAACATGAATCTAATATTTTTGATATATACGAAATCACCAAATTTTCTTATAATAATGGCATAAGAACTTCCGAACCGAATCGGAACAAAAAAAGAAAATAGGGAGGATTTACACGATGAAATTCAGAAAAGCATCCAGTCTGTTTTTAGCAGGAGCTATGTGCCTTACAACAGTAGGCGGCGCAGTAAGCGCATTCGCAGAGGAGGAGTCCAGTTCAGAGGCAGAGGAGGAGACCGTTGATTATTCCGCAGAGGATCCGATCACTGCAACCATCACCGTATGGGGACCAGCAGAGGATCAGGCAGAGGATTATGGACAGTGGCTTCAGGAGCGCTGCGAGGCGTTCAACGAGCTGCACGTAAACTGGGATCTGACATTCGAGTACGGTACCTGCTCCGAGGGTGATGCAGGAAAGACCATCTCTCAGGATCCATCCGGTTCCGCAGATGTTTACATGTTCGCAAACGACCAGATTCAGACTCTGATCGATGCAGGCGCGATCGCAGAGCTTGGTGGAAAGACTGTTGATTACATCAAGAGCACCAACTCCGAAGCAATCGTTGATTCCGTAACGGTAGATGACAGCGTATACGGTGTTCCGTTTACCACCAACACTTGGTATATGTTCTACGATAAGAGCGTATACGATGAGGACGATATTAAGAGCCTTGACACCATGCTGGAAAAGGGTAAGGTTTCCTTCCCGTTAACGAACTCCTGGTACATCGCCTCCTTCTATGTAGCAAACGGCTGCACGTTGTTTGGCGAGGACGGCAAGGATGAGGAAGCAGGCATTGACTTCTCAGGTGAGAAGGGTGCAGCTGTTACCGAGTATCTGGTAAACATGGCAGCAAACAAGAATTTCGTAAACGATGAGTCTGGTATCGGTGTTTCCGGTATGTGTGATGGAACCATCAACGCAATGTTCTCCGGTTCTTGGGATTACGCAAAGTTAGCAGAGGCTATGGGCGACAACCTTGGTATCGCAAAGCTTCCAACCTTCACGGTAGATGGTGAGGATCTTCAGATGAAGTCCTTCGCAGGTTCTAAAGCAATCGGTGTAAATCCGAACTGCGAGTATCCGCAGGTAGCAGTAGCACTGGCTCTGTTCCTTGGAAACGAAGAGTCCCAGCAGCTTCACTATGATGCAAGAAACATCGTTCCTTGCAATACCGATCTGCTTGCAGAAGAGGATATCCAGAAGGATGAGCTTGTAATCGCTCAGAACGAAACCTTCGATGAGACATCCATCCTTCAGCCGTTCGTAACCGCTATGAACAACTACTGGACACCAGCTGAGAACTTTGGTAAGTCCATCGTAAATGGTGAGGTTACTCTGGACAACGCAGCAGAGCTGACCGATCAGTTCAGCGATTCCATGAATCAGAGCATCGTTGACTAATCAAAATTGTCTGACTGACAAAAACGGAATGAAACTAGCAGTGCTCCGGGTTCCGCCTTGCGGGCCTGGAGCATTTAACGTACGAAGAGTTAAGCAAAACAGTGAATAAAAAAGAGTTATCGGGAGGTTTCATATGCCTGGAAAAACAAAAAGAGGCAAGGAGTTCGACAATCCGTATTCCGTTACGAATGCGGTTACCAAGGGAGATGCATTGACGAAGCTTTCTATGCTGGTATTAGGACTTGGCAATATTGTGCGCCATCAGGTGATAAAGGGACTCGGCATGCTTGCAGTTGAGATCGCATTTATCGCATTCATGGTTTTAAGAGGCGCAGGTTATCTTGTTGATCTCGTTCACCTCGGCGGACAGGAGCAGCAGAAGGTATGGAGCGAGGCAAAGCAGATTTACGAATATACACAGGGCGACAATTCCCTGTTAATGTTACTATTTGGTGTGGCAACGTGCTTTTTGATCGCCGCTTTCATCATTTTCTGGAGAGGCAGCGTAAAGAGTGCTTATAAGGTACAGTGTTTAAGCCAGTCTGGCAAGAAAGTTCCTACCTTTATGGAGGACATCAAGGGATTATTTGACCAGAACCTTCATCGTACTCTGCTGACACTTCCGATTCTGGGAATTATCATTTTCACCGTCCTTCCGCTGGTGTTCATGATCTGTATGGCATTCACCAACTACAGTAAGGTCGATGCGCATACCACGATCTTTAACTGGGTAGGACTGGCAAACTTTGCCAAGGTATTAAACTTTGGTGACTCGATCGGAAGCACTTTCTGGTCGGTACTTGGCTGGACGCTCATCTGGGCTGTTGCAGCAACCTTCAGCAACTATATCTTAGGTATGATTCTTGCAATTGTAATCAACCGCAAGGGTACCAGAGCAAAAGCATTCTGGCGTTTCTGCTTCGTTCTTTCCGCAGCAGTTCCGCAGTTTGTATCCTTACTGTTAATGAGAACCATCTTCAGCCAGAACGGTATCGTAAATACCCTTCTGTTAAACGCAGGAATCATTGAAAAGGCAATTCCATTCTGGTCCAATACACTGCTGGCACGAATCATGGTAATCGTGATCAACATTTGGGTCGGAATTCCATTTACCATGCTTCAGGTAACTGGTGTTCTTCAGAACATCCCGGCCGATCTGTACGAGGCAGCTACCGTGGACGGTGCAGGCCCAGTGAGAACCTTCTTCTCCATCACCCTGCCGTACATGCTGTTCGTTACCGCACCGTATTTGATCACCACTTTTACCGGAAATGTAAACAACTTCAACATTATCTTCCTTCTGTCAGGAGGAAACCCGACACCTGTAGGCTCCACAGCTGGTAAGACCGACCTTCTTGTTACCTGGCTGTACAAGCTGACCGTTGATAACCAGTATTACAACCTCGGTGCAGTTATCGGTATCATGACCTTCGTGGTTCTGGCTGTTGTATCGCTGATCACCTATCGGAATACCGGTTCCTATAAGAATGAGGAGGGCTTCCAATAATGAAGAAAGAAAATACTGCTTCGGCAAAAAGAAAGAGATTTATCACCAACACAATCGTTCATGTAGTCCTTGCCATTCTGGCTGTCATCTGGATCATCCCGATCGCATGGATTATCATGATCAGTTTCAGAGGAGAGTCTGGACAGTATATCTCCACGATCATCCCGAAGACCTTCACACTGGACAACTACAAGAAGCTGTTCACCGATACGCAGATTTTGAACTTCCCACAGATGTTTGCAAACACCTTCATCATCTCCATTTTTACCTGCGTCATCTCCACCTTCTTCGTTTTGTCTGTGTCCTACTGCATGTCACGTATGCGCTTTAAGATGAGAAAGCCGATGATGAACATCGCATTGATCCTTGGGATGTTTCCTGGCTTCATGTCCATGATTGCCGTCTACTATATCTTAAAGTCGGTCGGTCTGTCGGAGGGTGCTATGATTCGTGTCGCACTGGTACTTGTCTACTCCGGTGGTTCCGGACTTGGCTTCTACATCGCAAAGGGCTTCTTTGATACGATTCCGAAGTCCATTGATGAGGCTGCTTATCTGGATGGCGCAACCAGATTTCAGGTATTCACAAAGATCACCATTCCGCTTAGTAAGCCAATCATCGTTTACACCATCTTACAGGCGTTCATGTCTCCATGGCTGGATTTCATCTTTGCAAAGGTTATTTGCCGTGCAAATGCGAAATACTATACCGTCTCCATCGGTCTGTGGAACATGCTTGAGAAAGAGTATGTCAACAGCTGGTTCAACTGCTTCGCTGCAGGTGCCGTGCTGATTTCCATCCCGATCGTTATCCTGTTCATGTCCATGCAGAAGTGTTACCGCGAGGGCGTATCAGGAGCTGTCAAGGGTTAAAAAGAGTTCAGATAAAGACTCTGAATGACGATAAGAATAATGATAAGAATAACGATGAGAATCGTTACAAGAATTTAAGAAAACACCGAAAGCGGGGAATGCCTATGAGAAAAAACGTTCTGACGAAAGTGTTAGCAGGTGTGATTGCAATAGGTGCGCTTACTGTGCCGCAGATGGCACCGTATGATGCAAATGCAGCAAAGAACACGGCTGTTGATGAGACAGAAGATCGTACCACAGAGGCTTCCCCGTCTAAGGAAGAGCAGGAACGAATTGCACGCACAACGCCCGATGGAAAATATCCGGAGCTGATTACCTACACGCTCGGAAAGATGACAGGAGCCAATAACTCCAATCTTCCCGAGGGGGAGACCTATGAAAACAATGCTTACACCCGGTACCTGCGGGAACACTTTAATATCCAAAATCAGGATGTGTTTGAGGAGCAGGATGATCAGTACAATGTCAGCGTATCGGTTGCCATGACCTCTCAAGACCTGCCTGATCTGATGGTCGCTGGCAGCTTAGAGGATTTGCGGCAGCTTGTCGAGATGGATTTGATTGAAGATTTGACCGACAGCTTTGAAAATTGCATGACCGACCGAATCAAAGATATCTACGCCAGCTACGGCGATGGCATCATCGACGGTGTGACCTTCGATGGAAAGATTATGGCGATTCCTGAGACGAATATTGACGATGGACCGAATCTGCTGTGGCTTCGCCGGGACTGGATGGATGCGCTGGGGCTGGAGGATCCAAAGACGATTGAGGATGCCGAGGAGATTGTCAGAGCATTTATCGAAGAAGATCCCGGAAAAAATGGCGCAGGAAAAACGGTAGGCTTTGTCTGTGACCCGAATCTGTCCGGCGAGTGCGGCTACAGCAGTGAATATCTGATGGATATTGTATTTGCTGACAATGGCGCGTACCCGAAGCAGTGGATTCGCGATGCAAACGGTGAAGTTTCTTATGGCTCTGTTCTACCAGAGGCAAAAGAAGCGTTAGCGAAGCTTCGCACCCTGTACGAGGAAAACATTCTTGATCAAAATTTCCTGCTTCGTACCTCGGCGAACAACATCGAGCTGGTAACGCAGGGGCTGTGTGGTTCCTTCTTTGGACCATGGTGGGCGGCAAACAATCCACTGATGGAAGCGATCACGGCAGATCCGAATGCTGTGTGGGAGCCATTTTTGTTGCAGACGGAGGACGACGGCAGCACAAGCTACTACACGCAGAATCCTACCTACAAATACGTTGTCGTGCGAAAAGGATATGAGCATCCTGAAATCGCCTGTAAGATTGTCAGCGCCCTGTTTGACTATGTGCGCTATGAGGACGATCACGACAGCGAGTTTGAACAATATTATCAAGACAATGTTGATCCAACGGCCAGACCACTTGCCATCAACGTGGATTACAGTGATGCGCTGACCAAATGTTATCGTGAATTGACAGAGGTGCTTTCAGGCAAAAAAGAGCCGGAAGAACTCGATCTTCTGGAGTATTCGTATTATGAAGCCTGCAAAGCCTATCTGGATAATACCGATACGGCTACGCCGCAGGAGTGGGCAGCATACACATCCCGAATCACAGCCTGCTCACTGTTGGCGAATGCAAAGTTAAATAAGGTTGAATCACTTTACTTTGATGAGACACAGACCATGGCAGTTCAGTGGTGGAAGCTTCGTCAGATGGAAAAAGAATATTACCTTCAGATTGTCACGGGAGAGCGTGACATCGATGCGTTTGACGAGTTTGTCGCCAAATGGTATGAAAATGGGGGCGAGACCATCACGCAGGAGGTTCGAGACGCACTCAATGAAAATGAATAAGTTAGTCCGCAAGCAGAGGAAACTTTGCTTTGCGGGCTTTTCTTTTGCGTGAGAGTACGGTATAATGAAAAAAGGCTGATTTCTGGTGGAATCGAGTTGAAAATATGGCATGGTGCAAAAGTTAGAAAAATGCCGGTAAGGAGAACAGATATGGTAGATCGAGTAAATGGGGTAGAAAAGGTAACAGACAATCCATTTTTAAATCTCTACAATTTCGATGTAGAAAGAAGAAACGGAAAGAAAAGTAAATATTATGTGGCATCCCGAAAGAAGGACCCACAGCAGCTAAAGGCAATTACCCATAAAAATAGTGCAGATGGCATTATCATTTATAGTGTATACGGGGAAAAGAAGGATAAGATCGTGCTGGTAAAGCAATTTCGCTATCCAATCAACGCATACGTATACGAGTTCCCGGCAGGACTTGTCGAGCCGGGTGAGGAGATGGCACAGGCAGGTATCCGTGAGATTTACGAGGAGACAGGTCTCACCTTCGAGCCAAAGGTCACAGAGGGCGCATACACCAGGCCGTTTTTCACTACCGTTGGCATGACCGATGAGAGCTGCGGAACCATATATGGTTATTGCAGTGGAACACCGACAAACGAGCATGAAGAAGAGTCTGAGGACATCGAGATTGTATTGGCGGACCGCGAAGAGTGCAAGCGCATTCTCAAGGAAGAGAATGTGGCGATTATGTGTGCATATATGCTCATGCATTTTATACATACTGAGGGAGATCCTCTTGCATTTTTAGATGAACAGTAAGACAATACCGCCTTGCTGTTTGACAAGAACCGTGGTATGATAGTGTTGTTTCGTTAACTTAGAGAGGAAACAAGCTGCTCTCTAAAAATGTAAAATTGGAAAGAGAGGAGAACCATGGGAAAAACAAAAACAGGACTGGTGCTCGAAGGCGGTGCCATGAGAGGAATGTATACAGCCGGTGTTCTGGATGTGTTAATGGAACAAAAGATCCAGGCGGACGGCGTAATCGGCGTATCGGCAGGAGCTGTGTTTGGCTGCAACTATAAATCAGGTCAGATCGGACGTACCTTGCGCTACAACCTGCAATTTTGCGGTGACAAGCGCTACGGTACCATTCACTCGCTGTTAAAGACAGGCGATATCTATGATGTTGATTTTTGTTATCATCAGATACCGGAAGTTATAGATCCATTTGACAACGATGCATTCGTCAAGAACCCGGCAGAATTTTACGTGGTCTGCACCGATGTAAACACCGGAAAGGCCGTGTATCATAAATGTACCGATTGTGGCAGAGAAGATTTAAAGTGGATGCAGGCATCTGCGTCTATGCCGCTTGTTTCCAAAATTGTGGAGACAGACGGGTATCAGCTTCTTGACGGAGGCATTGCCGATTCCATTCCAGTCATGTGGTTTCGCAGACAGGGCTATAAGAAAAATCTGGTCATTCTGACAAGGCCAGATGGCTATCGCAAGAAAAAGATGAAATTTCAGGGTGCGATAAATGTAATGCTTCGCCATCATCCAAACTTGGCAAAGGCAATGGCGCGCCGCTATAAGGTATACAACAGAACATTAGACAAGATCGAAGAATTAAAGGCAAAAGGCGAAGTCATGGTACTTTGCCCGAGTCGTCTGATCGAAGTGTCGAGACTAGAGAAGGACCCGGAAAAGTTAAAGGCACTTTATCAGCTTGGACGAGAGGATGCAATGAAAAATCTGGATCAGATTCGTGCATTTCTTGGACAGGAAAACTAGCAAAAGAAAGCCTTGTAGGGGCAATTTTGCAGATTGAGTTTTAAATTTTACGATCATTTGATCAATAGACAACAGGGCATACAGGCCGCATATGCGGCAGAATGGGAGGACAGCATGGTAACACAAAAATATAAGGATATGCTTCAGCAAAAATCGGTTATCCGTACATTATCCGAATTTGCAACAAAGAGAGGGCAGGAGATTGGATACGAAAACGTATTTGATTATAGTCTGGGAAACCCATCCGTTCCGGTTCCGCAGGACTACACGGATAATACAATCCGTCTGCTTCAGACAAAGACCTCGAGTGAGCTTCACGGCTACAGCCCGAGTGTCGGACTTCCTTCCTTTAAAGAAAAGGTGGCTGCATCGCTGAATAAGCGTTTTGATATGAACTATACAGCAAATCATATTTTTCCAACCTCAGGAGCTGCGGGCGCACTGGCGCATGCGCTTCGTGCAGTAACCGCACCGGGAGATGACGTGCTTACCTTCGCACCATATTTCCCAGAGTACAACTGCTACGTAGGCATGACAGGCGCAAACCTGAGAGTGGTACCGGCAAACACCGTGGATTTTCAGGTGGATTTCGAGCAGTTTGAGAAGATGCTGACCGAGAACGTGTCGGCCGTTCTGATCAACACGCCAAACAATCCGTCTGGAGCTGTATATTCAGCAGAAACGTTAGAAAAGATGGCGCAGCTGATGGAGAGAAAGCAAAAAGAGTACGGTCATGATATCTTCTTAATCTCCGATGAGCCGTACCGAGAGATCGTATTTGACGGACTGAAAGCGCCGTATGCGTCAAAGTTCTATGCCAATACGCTTTCTTGCTATTCTTTCTCCAAATCGCTTTCTCTTCCGGGTGAGCGTATCGGCTATGTTGCAGTCAATCCAGTCTGCACCGATGCCGATGTGCTGGTGCCGATGATGGCTCAGATTTCCAGAGGAATCGGACATAATTGCCCATCGTCTTTGATTATGAGAGGCGTAGAGGATGTGTTAGACCAGACATCTGATATGGCTGTGTACGAGACAAACATGAACCTGATCTACGACAAGCTGATTGAACTGGGATTTTCCTGTGTCAGACCAGAGGGAACCTTCTACATTTTCCCGAAGGCGCTGGAGGAGGATGCCATTGCATTCTGCAACAAGGCGTTAAAGTATGATCTGGTTCTGGTTCCGAGCGATTCCTTTGGATGCCCGGGATATTTCCGTATGGCATACTGCATCGACACAGAGAAGGTAGTGCGTTCACTTGATGCGCTGGAGCGTTTCGTAAAGACTGAGTACCCAAACCGCTAAGAAAGTCTCGCAGAGGCGATTTTGCGAACGGAGTTTTGAATCGTTACGAAAATGGAAAAGCAAATGAGCAAGGAGTGTTTGAAACATGAACAAAAAAGAAGTATCCGAGATTAAGAGCCTTTTTAAGAGGGATGGCGGTGCGATTGACCGTATTTGTGGCTGTCTCATTGACGGCGAGCGGGAGATTCGCATGACCTTTAGTGACATGTTTTTGTCGCTGTCGCAGGAGGAGATCGACAAATATTTTGAGATCTTCCGAAAAGCTCTCTCAGGAAGCCTTGGCAAGAATCTTCATTCGCTCGACTACACGCTCGATCAGGAGCTTTCCGGGGAGGGCCACAAGCTGTTAATGCAGTTAAAGACGACTGGACTTAAGGACGATGCTGTTTTGGAGCAGTTCTATCAGTCTGTGGCAGAAACGTATCATTACGGAGAGAGCTACTACGTTGTCATAATTCACTGCAACTATGATGTTCCGGGACGCGGAAGCGACAATCTGGACATGGATGATGCATCGGAGGAGGTTTATGAATTTATCCTCTGCTGCATCTGCCCGGTCAAGTTGTCCGAGGCCGGTCTGTGTTATAACACACAGACAAACCGCATCGAGGAGCGTATGCGCGACCAGTGGATCGAAGCACCAGTCAATGCCTTTTTATTCCCGGCATTTGATGATCGCAGCACAAACATTCACAGCCTGTTATACTACACGAAAAAGACAGAGGAACTTCATGAGGATTTCATTAACGACTGCATTGGCGGTTCGGCACCGATGTCTTTCAAGACACAGAAGTCAGTATTTCAGGAAATCGTAGAGGAGACCGTCGGAGAGGCTGTAAGCTACGATACCGTCTGCCAGATTCAGGAAAATCTGACAGAGCTGATTGAAGAGCATAAAGAGGAACCGCAGCCTTTAAAGCTTCAGAAATCAGATGTAAAAAAGCTTCTTCAAAACAGTGGAATCAAGGAAGAACAGCTCGAAAATTTTGAGCGTGTCTATGAGGAAACTGCGGGAGAGGACGCTTCATTTCAGGCAGCAAATCTGGTTGAGGCCAGAAGCGTTGCCGTCAAGACACCGGACGTGACCATAAAGGTTAGTCCGCAGCGTATGGATCTGATTCAGATTCAGCTGGTAGAGGGTCGCCGCTGCATCGTAATCCCGATGGAGGACGGTGTACAAATCAATGGCATGAGTGTTACTATGGAGGACACAAATGTTTCAGATGAAAGAGACAAAAGTCAAAGAGACAACGAAAGACCAAAGTGGTTATAGTTCACTCAAATTGTAACCACCAAACTGAAAAGAGGGAGAAAAACGTAAATGAATCAAGTCGAAAAGATCTTTAAGATTAAAGAAAATCATACGACAGTGAAGACAGAGATTATTGCCGGTCTGACCACATTTATGACAATGGCGTATATCATTGCCTTAAATCCGAATCTGCTGACGAATTTTGGTGCAGAAGGACAGAATTTGTGGAACGGTGTATTTTTAGCAACCTGTATTGCATCTTTCGTAGGTATGATGTCGATGGCATTTCTGGCAAACAAGCCTTTTGCCATGGCACCTGGTATGGGATTAAACAGCTTTTTTGCTGTAGTTGTTGCCAATATCGTAGGCATGACAGGCATGAACTATGTAGAATCCTTCCAGTCCGCTTTGTGTATCATTTTAATTGAAGGTATTATTTTTATTATCCTGTCCGTATTAAACATTCGTGACAAAATTGTAGATGCAATTCCGCTTGGCGTTCGCTTGGGGATTTCCCCGGCAATCGGTCTGATGCTTCTTAACATTGGTGTCGGTTCCAATGCAGGTGTCTATTCAGAGAATGGCGGACCATTCTATGCGATGCGTGATTTCTTCGGTGCGCTGACTCCTAGTGTAGCACAGCAGAACATGGGAAGCGGTTATACGCAGATGGTTCTGACAGTAGCTACCATGTTTATCGGTCTGTTTGTTATTATCGTTCTGGCACAGAAGGGTGTAAAAGCAGCAGTTATTCTTGGTATGCTTGCTGCATCTGTTATCTACTGGGCAGGCGAGGCTATTTTCCTTGGAACCAATCCATTTGCAAGCTTAAGCGGAGCATCATTCTTACCTCCATTTGCGGATATGGCAGAGACTACGCTGTTCCACTTTGATTTTGCAGGTTTTGTAAAAATTGGCTGGTTCACGGCAATTACGCTGATCATTACATTCTGTATTATCGATATGTTTGATACGATCGGAACACTCGTTGGAACGGCATCCCGCGCAGGTATGGTTGATAAGAATGGAAACATGCCGCAGATGAAGGAAGCACTGTTATCAGATGCGATCGGTACAGTAGCAGGTGCAGTTACCGGTACCTCCACCGTTACGACATTCGTTGAGTCTGCGTCTGGTGTTGAGGCAGGCGGAAGAACTGGTCTGACCGCATTTACCACAGGTATCCTGTTCCTTGCGTGCATCTTCATCGCACCAATCGCAGCGATCATTCCGGCAGCAGCTACATCATCTGCACTGATCTATGTAGGTATCCTTATGATTTCAGGTCTGTCCAAGATTGACTTCACCGATATCTATCAGACCGTTCCGGCAGCGATTATGCTGATTTGTATGCCAATCTCCGGTTCCATCGGACATGGTATCGGTTTAGCGCTGATTTCCTACACAGTCATGAAGGTATTCACCGGAAAGGCAAAGGATGTATCTGCGCTGACTTACATCATTTCAGCGATTTTCCTGCTGAAGTTTTTCTTAGTTGTTTAATCAAATCAAGTAAGTCCCGAAGCAGATTGCGGATATTCGCTTGATTATTTAGTTAGAAAAAGGCATCGCCATCGAGAGACGGCGGTGCCTTTTTCGGGTCAAGATCGTAATGACAAATCCTTTCACATGTTGATTCGTCGATTATAAGTATTCGATTACAGCTCGGCAATAACCTCAACCTCGCACAGAGCGCCCTTTGGCAGAACGGCCTGTACACAGGAACGAGCCGGCTTGTTGTTCGGGAAATACTCGGCATATACTTCATTGAAGTTGCCAAATTCCTTCATATCAGCGATGAAGCAGGTCGTCTTGATAACATTGTCAAAGCTTACACCTGCATTCTCCAACAGAGCCTTTACATTCTCCATAACCTGCTTTGCCTGCTCAGCAACGGTGCTGCCAACCAAAACGCCGGTAGTCGGATCCAGTCCGATCTGACCAGAGCAGAAAAGAAGATTTCCTGTCTTTACTGCCTGACTGTATGGGCCAACTGCTGCCGGTGCCTTATCTGTATGCATGATTTCCATAATAAAAAACCTCCTGAAATATAGAAATAAAATTTGTTGCCTGCCCTCTATTATAAGCACTGCGGCGTGGTTTGTAAATAAGAAAATAGAAAGTTGCCGTTCACGGGTAGAACCATTTTCGAGAAATTGCTGCCCGTGAACTATAAAAATGAACTTTTTCTAAAAATAGTGGGTTGCGCTTGAAGAAAAAAATGTGCGATGTTACAATAAATCCATGCGAATCAATAGTTGCGCAACAACGGAATAATAGTGAACCAATAGCGAAGCAATACCTATGCAATAATCAGTAAGGCAACAGCAAACAAAGAAAAAGAAATGGAGAAAATTATGGAACAGTCATATGTAACCTTAAAAGATGTGCGAAAAACATATCATATGGGTGAAGTCTCGATTCATGCCGTAGATGGTGTAAATTTTGAAATTCAAAAAGGCGAATTTGTGGTAATCGTTGGGTCATCCGGTGCCGGAAAGACTACCATACTAAATATTTTAGGCGGAATGGATACCGTTACAAGCGGAGAAGTAATCGTGGACGGTGTCCACATCGAATCCTTCAAAAACCGTCAGCTGACAAAATACCGCCGAGAGGACATCGGTTTTATCTTCCAGTTTTATAATCTTGTCCCAAATCTGACTGCGAAGGAGAACGTTGAGCTTGCCCTTCAGATTTGCAGCAATCCAAGAGATGCCCAGACAGTACTTGAGGAGGTTGGTCTTGGCGAGCGTTTAAACAACTTCCCGTCCCAGCTGTCGGGCGGTGAGCAGCAGCGTGTGTCAATTGCGCGTGCACTTGCCAAAAATCCAAAGATGCTTCTGTGCGATGAGCCGACTGGTGCGCTTGATTACGTGACAGGAAAGCAGATTTTAAAGTTGCTTCAGGACACCTGCCGCAAGCAGAAAATGACGGTCGTTGTCATCACGCATAACTCAGCGATTGCGCCGATGGCAGACCGCGTGATACGTATTAAAAATGGAAAAGCAGACAGTGTGCGCACCAATCCATCTCCGGTATCCGTAGAGGAAATTGAGTGGTAAGCAGGCAGCAGTGTGTTATGTCTGTTGCTCCGGAACAGATGTATAATTTCACAGAAAAGTAAGAGGAAAATAGATGGCAAAAAGAAGAAAAAAAGCGTTAAATAAGGATATTCGGGTGGAGATTCGAAAGAGTCTCGGACGCTTCATATCCATTTTTCTGATCGTAGCACTCGGCGTGTCCTTCTTCTCAGGACTTCGCTCCACGGAAAATGACATGCGTTACACAGGAGATGCATTTGCAGACCGCAGTAACCTGATGGATATCCGCGTGATCAGCACGATGGGCTTAACTGATGATGACGCAGACGTACTTTCTAAAGTAGAAGGCATTTCAGGTGTCGAGCCGGGGTACATGAAGGATGTGCTGACGAATCAAAATGAGACGGATTATGTAGTAGAGTTATTGTCCATGCCGGATCAGATGAATCAGATTCAGGTCACAGAAGGACGATTGCCGGAAGCAGAAAACGAATGTCTGCTCGATAATCGTCTGAAGAAGGCATTTGAGGTAGAAGTGGGCGATACCATAACATTTTCATCCGGTACCGATACCGCACTTGACGAGGATTTGACTGAGACCACCTATACGGTCACAGGTTTTGGTGATAGCCCGCTTTTTATTGGAATCGAGCGTGGCAGCAGTATGATCGGAAGTGGTCAGATCAACGGTTTTGCGATTGTGCAGCCGACTGTATTTACACAGGATTATTATACACAGATTTACCTGACTGTGGGTGATGCATATGAGAAGATTGCATTTACGGATGAATATACGGATGCAGTCGAGCCGGTTAAAGCGCGTGTTGAGGCACTTGAAACGGAACGCTGTCAGGCGCGCTACGACGAAGTGACGAAGGAGCCAAAACAGGAACTTGCCGATGCCAAAACAAGCTGGCAGGAGGAAAAAGACAAAGCAGACAGCGAGCTTGCCGATGCCAGAACAAAGCTTGATGATGGCTGGAAGCAGCTTAATGATGCAAAGACTCAGCTTGCCGAAAGTAAGAAGGAATACGAGCAAAATTATGAGACAACTGCTGCACAGCTGACCGATCAGCAAACACAGCTTGATGCCGGAAAAGCCATGATGAGCGAGGAGCAGATCACGCAGGCACAGAGTCAGATTGATGCAGCGTATGCAGCACTTGACGAGGCAAAACAGTCACTTGACGATGCACAGACGCAGATAGACGAAAATGAAGAAGAACTTACCAAACAGGAAGAAACCTACGAGAGCAGCAAAGAGGAGGCAGATAGCAAACTTGCTGATGCGTGGTCTGAGATTGAAGATGCTCAACAGGAGCTTGATGATATCGAAGTACCGACCTGGCAGGTCATTAACCGAGAGTCATTGCCCGGTTATACCGATTATGGCAGCAATGCCGAGCGTATGGGTGCGATCGGAAGAGTATTTCCGGCAATCTTCTTCTTAGTTGCGGCACTTGTTGCATTGACGGCAATCACACGTATGGTTGAAGAACAGCGTACCCTTATCGGAACGTATAAGGCACTTGGTTACAGTAAGGCATCCATTGCCAGAAAATATTTGCTATATGCGCTGTCAGCCACACTAGGCGGCAGTATTGTCGGCGTGCTGATCGGAGAAAAGCTGTTTCCATTTATCGTAATCGTGGCATACCGCATTATGTATACTTCACTTTTGACACTTGTAATTCCGTATAACTGGTATTATGCGATCTTGTCCACAGCACTTGCCGTACTCAGTGTTACGCTTGCCGCGCTTGCCGCATGTTATAAGGAACTTTCGGCGCAGCCGGCAGTATTGATGCGTCCGGTGGCACCAAAGCCGGGAAAACGCGTCCTGCTGGAACGTATCGGTTTTCTTTGGAAACGATTGTCCTTCTCCCAGAAGAATGCCTTCCGAAATCTGTTTCGTTATAAAAAGCGTCTGATCATGACGGTATTTGGAATCGGCTGTACGACTGGCCTTATGGTGGTCGGATTTGGCTTGAAGGATTCTATTATGAATATTGCATCGCTTCAATATGAAAATATTCAGCTGTATGATGCAATGGCAGCAGTGAATACGGACGAGACGGATAAGCTTGACAATGCGGATGAGAAACTGAGTGAGATCATGACGGAAGAGTCCGGCATCGAAAGCTATGCTGAAATCAGTATGAAATCCATGGATGTTTCAGTCGAAGGGAATGTTCAGACGGCATATACAGTAGTATGCAAAGATGCTTCCGAGATAGAGGCGATGACCGTTTTTCGAGGCAGAACGACAAAAGAAAAATATGAGCTTACCGATGACGGTGTAATTTTGACTGAGCAAATCGCAGAAGAGCTGGGCGTAGGAAAGGGCGATACAATAACGATTACAAGTGGAAGCAATGCACCAGTCACGGCAGTTGTATCTCATGTAGCAGAAAATTATCTGATGCATTATGTCTATATGACGGAGAACTATTATCAAAAGGTATTCGGAGAAGCACCAGAGTACAACATGTATTGGCTGAAATTGAATAAAGAGGGTTTGGCAGATGAGGACGCACTTGGCCAGCGATTAATGGATCATGATGAGATTTTAACAGTCACTTACATTAGCACCACAAGGGAAATGATTGACAGTATGTTGAGCAGTCTTTATATTGTTATTATAGTGCTTGTCATTTCTGCGAGTCTGCTTGCATTTGTCGTTATCTATAACTTAAATAATATCAATATCAGTGAGCGAAAGCGAGAACTTGCCACAATCAAGCTGCTCGGATTTTACGATTCCGAGGTGGCAATATACGTCTATCGAGAAAATATCTGGCTGACAATCTTAGGCGCATTTGTCGGAATCTTTATTGGAAAGGCACTTCATGGCTTTATTATTCAGACCGTCCAGGTCAATCAAGTCATGTTCGGTCATGATATTTCTGTGCCGAGTTATATTTACAGTATGGTGCTGGCCTTCATTTTCTCTATGGCAGTCAATGGCGTGATGTATTTCCAGCTAAAGAAGATTGACATGATTGAATCATTAAAGAGTGTGGAGTAATAGTTGCGAGTGTTTTTGAAGATTGCGAGAGTGCAAAGCACGCAGCAATCTGGTATCAAAGGGGGCAAAATATGCCGAAGAAGTTTTATGCTGTCCGCAGAGGACGTAAGACTGGAATTTTTACTACATGGGACGAGTGCCGTGCGCAGGTGCATGGCTTCCCTTGTGCGGAATATAAAAGCTTTCCGACAATGGAAGCAGCAAAAGATTTCATGGAGCTTGGGATGGAAGGGGAAAATCAATTACCGTTTGGCGATTCCGAGCAGTCATGCGATAACCAAGATTCGTCAATGGTTTCCAATCAAACCATGCCGAATGCAGCGATCACTCCTAATGAGCCAGAATTAGTAGCCTACGTAGACGGCAGCTATGACCAGTCTACCAAACGATTCTCCTATGGGATGGTGATATTGGAAAACGGCGAGGAAAAGACCTTCAATAAAAGCTTTTCCGATCCGAGCCTTGCCGGTATGCGAAATGTTGCAGGCGAGATTATGGGAGCCAGAGCAGCCATGGAATATGCCATTGCAAATGATAAGAAAAAGTTGGTTATTTACCACGACTATGAAGGTATTGCGAAGTGGCCTCTTGGCATCTGGAAGACAAATAAAGAAGGAACGATAGCGTACAAAGCCTATTTTGACGAAGCAAAAACAAAGGTGTCCATTCGCTTCCAGAAAGTAAAAGGCCATTCTAACGATAAGTATAATGACTATGCCGACAAGCTTGCAAAGCAGGCACTGGGGCTGGCGTAAAAATAACTTCCTGATTTACGAATTATGCGAAAAAAAATCGGGATGCACAGTAGAAGAAAAATAGCTGTGTATAGAGGATAAATTAACACTAAAAATATGCAGGATAAAAAAATACAGTCTATTTCTAATGGTAAGATACAAAACTAGCAGAAATAGACTGTTTTTAATTGCCAAAATGTTTAAAATAGTAATATCCGAATTGTGAATATCCGCTTGGCTTAAAACTAGAAATTCACAGACTCAAGGGATAAATAAAGATAAACGAAAGATTATATGAAAGAGTAGTTTAGGCATATGGGAGGAGAGATTTACAGCGAGGGAATCAGCTTGAAAAATAAGCGGCCAAATAACATGGATCGCTTGTTGTTATGTGAAAACACTGTTGCGGATATGAGGCTGTTTTTAGCAGCTGTCTGTGATGGTGTGGGAAGTACACGAGATGGAGCGTATGCAGCAGAGCAGGCACTGAAAATGCTCCAAAACTGGTTTTATTCATTAAAGGACACGGAAAGTCTGGGGCTTCATTTTCTGTTGGGTATGAAGAAAATCAATATGGGGCTGTCAGAGCAAATCTTGTGTCAACAACTAGAGGCGGCGACCACTTTTTCTGGAATTCTTTTGGCAAAGGATCGGTATTACCTAGTTCATGCAGGCGATAGTCGAATCTATGGCTGGAAGAATGGCTATATGGAGCAGCTGACGCAGGATTGTATATCAGAACGGGGGGCACTTTGTTCCTACTTAGGCCGAAAGAAAAGTGCAGCTTTTCTGTACAGCGAAGGAAGAAACTGTTATCAAAAATATTTGTTATGTACGGATGGACTGTATAAAAGAATGGATATGGCATTTTTAAATGAACAGTTGTCCCATAATTCAAAAAGGAATATTCAAAAAACATTAAAGCAGATGGCAAATGCAGTAATTGTGAAAGGTGAAAAAGACAATATTACAGCCGCACTTGTCATCAATGAGAGGGGTGGAGAGGAATGAATATTAGATTGGTCGTAATCACATCGGATATTGACTATGTAGAATGCTTTTCGGATGTGATTGAAGACAGTTATAAAGGCGTATTTAAAATGAGTATCTGTTCTTCCGCTGAAAAATATCAGGAATTGTCAGAGAAGAAAAGCTACGATATTGCACTTGTAGATGAGGCGCTGACGGACGAATTGGCATTTCCGGCGGCAAGGCTGTGTGCGCAGCTGTGTGACGGCGAGACAAGAGCGCAAAGAGGCTCTGAATATTATCCAATTCAAAAGTATCAGAGAATTTCGCATATTGTATCTGAATTATTAGAACAGTACGCAAAAGTGGCAGGTGGTACAGGAAGCTACGGCAAAGCAAGCGGTCAGATGACAGCACTTTGGTCACCGGCAGGCGGCGTCGGAAAAACTACCATTGCGATGGCCTATGCAGCGGGAAGAGCATCCGAGACGAATCGCGTGATCTATTTAGACCTGGAGCATTTTTCGAGTACGGAGGCTTATTTTAAAGATGAAGCCAAGAGTATGAGTACATTATTTGAGGGACTGGGCAGCAACAACATGGAAATTCTCATTGCAGGGCTTCTTCAGAAGGATTCAGGCTCAGGCATTTTGTATTTTGGCCCTGTAACCAATTATGATGACTTAAACGTTCTGACCGTTTCTGACATCGAAGAAATCATAAATGGCTGCATTGCCCAATGCAATGAGCTGATCGTTGATTTGCCTAGTGCCTGTGATGAAAAGGTGCGTTATATTTTGGAACGATCTGACCGGATTTTTGGCATTGCAGATGATTCTGTTACTGGAAAAAATAAGTGGGAGCAATTTCAGACGCAGCACAGTCTGTACAGTGAGATTGCAGATAAGCTGACTATGGTGGCAAACAAGGGAGCAGATATCAGCAAATGGTATCAGGATCATGTAGTAAACATTCCATTTATAAAATCACAGGATCCGGTCATCATATACAAGTCGCTGTCGATTCGTGACTTTGACGAATAGGTGCAATCGAACGGTTTGATGGATATAGGGGGAACGATATGGATGAAGCATTGCAAAATAAGATAATCGCAGAATTAAAGAAAGATGCACAGGATCATCCTGATCTGGTTTCAATGAATGATGAAGTGCTTCAGCAGTTCATGGCAGGACTGTTAGAAGAAAAGACCAGATGGGCAAAGGCAAACGATCCACAGATGTGCAGTGCGCTGTCAGCACTTAATTATAAGGAAAAGAGACTGATTTGCAATGCAGCATTTTCGGCTGTACGCCGTCTCGGTGTACTCGGACAGATTGTAGCAGATCCGGATATCACTGAAGTTATGATTAATGGATATAAGACAATCTTTGTGGAAAAGGCAGGAAAGCTGAAAAAACTGGATCTTCAGTTTGAAAATGAGCAGGAACTGGAGACGATTATTACCAAGTTTGTCTCACAGGCGGGACGTGCTGTCAACGAGAGTGATCCGATTGTCGATACACATCTTGAAGATGGCTCGCGAGTAAATGTTGTAATGCCTCCTGTTGCATTAAATGGTCCGATTGTCACGATTCGCCGTTTCTCAAAGGATCCGATGACAGTAGAAAAGCTGATTGCATACGAATCCATTACGCCGGAGGTGGCAAATATTCTTAAGATGCTGGTAGCTGCCCGATATAATATTTTCGTTTGCGGCGGAACAGGAAGCGGAAAGACCACTTTTTTGAATGCGCTGTCAAACTTTATTCCAGAAGATGAGCGTATCATTACGATTGAGGATTCAGCTGAACTTCAGGTGACGCATATTGACAATTTAGTTCGGCTTGAAACACGTAATGCCGGACCAGATGGCAAGGGTGCCATCACGATACGAGATTTGATTCGTTCCGCGCTTCGTATGCGACCAGACCGGATTATTGTAGGAGAGGTTCGAGGAGCAGAGGCTCTCGATATGTTACAGGCGATGAATACCGGTCATGACGGTTCTCTTTCTACTGGTCATGCAAATTCGACAAAAGATATGCTCAGGCGTTTGGAAACAATGGTTTTGCAGGGAGCAGAGCTTCCGCTGGATGCCATTCGTCAGCAGATTGCTTCGGCAATTGATATTGTCATTCATTTGTCGCGACTTCGGGATAAGAGCAGAAAAACGATGCAGATCGTAGAAGTTTTGGATTATGACATGAAAGAAAAGGAATATATCATAAATCCAATCTATGAATTTGTAGAGTCCGAGCGAAGCACGAAAAGTAAGGTATATGGAAAGCTTCAGCGCACAGCGAATCCTTTTATAGCAACACAGAAGCTGGAAAATGCAGGTGTCAAAATAAAGATTTAAAGGGTAAGATCAAAAATGATTGTCGGAATAACTCAAAATAGCGAGGGGGATACATATGAGCAAGAAAAAGAAAGATACATCTGTAATTGATTACAATGTCAGTGCAGATACCGGTATGAATCGTTTGACATCCTGGATTCTTGGTTTTGCAGCAGGCTTTGTCATCTTTTTTGTATTTTACAAAATTATGCTGCTTTCCGTGGTGGGCGGTGTGCTGATTGGCACTGCAAACATTTTTCTAACATCCAAAAAGAATATCGAAAAGCGAAAAATGAGACTGCGCACACAATTTTATGATCTGCTTGAGGCAATGTCGGTGTCCATGCGAGCTGGAAATCCGCCATATAAGGCACTTATTAGTGCGAGAGAGGATTTGATGCTTTTATATCCAGAAAAGAGCGATATCATTCAGGAATTGGATTTGATTATCGGAAAGTTCAATAATGCAATGCCATTGTCAGAAGCGTTTTCTGATTTTGCAGACAGAAGTGGATTAGAGGACATTGAAAGCTTTGCATCTATCTATGCGACAATAGAAGGAAAATCCGGCAAGGCAAATGAAATCATCCGTGAGACGCAGGAAATTATTGCCGATAAAATGTCTATTGAGATGGAGATCGACACCATGATGACAGGAGCCAAATCCGAGGCAAACATTATGCTGTTTATGCCGCTTGGCATTCTTTTAATATTAGGCTACATGGGACAGGGCTTTATGGATGCTATTTATACGACACCAGTTGGACGATTAACAGCAACCTTTGGATTGGCCATGTTTGTGGTTAGCTTTGTTCTGACACAGAAGTTTAGCAATGTGAAGCTGTAAGAGGCAGCAAAACAAGGGGGTGAAGTGATGATATTAAAAGTGATTGCGGCATTGGCATCTGCGCTGACTGCTGTATGGCTCATTTTTCTTATGATGGTAAATAGAGAAGACTGGCGGATTGCAGCCTACAATAAGGTACTACAGAATCTGGATCAAATTGATCGGTTTGAATTAAAAGAGGCAAAAAATAAGGAAAAACTCTCAGGTTACAGCGGTGTGAGCTTGTGGATTTTGAAACAGCTTTATGATACTGATTTCAGTAAGAAAATCAAAAAGTTAAACAAAGAAAATGAAAAGCTGCAAAAAGGAAAGCTTTCCGGTATAAACATATTTACAATGCCGGGATATGCGATACAGCGAGTGTTTCAGTTTGAACAAAACAGCAGCTTTTTAAAGATGGTGCAAAATTTTTCGGAATTCAACGGAAGAAAATATGCGCTTTACCGCACAAGGGCATTGTTTGCAGGGATTTTTTCATACCTGATCATTGGGAGTGCGGCGAGCCTAATATTTGCAGTTATTTTTATTCCGCTTATGGGAATGCAAAAGGGTGCTATGTTTTCGGGAGGTCTATTCTTTTTGGTAATAGTCCTCGTGTATGCGCAGTATGACGACATAAAAGATAAGCTAAACAAGCGAAGACGGGCAATCAGCAGACAGTTTCCGAATGTCGTTTCCAAACTGGCGCTGCTTGTAACATCAGGAATGATTATGAGTAAAGCCTGGGAGGAGACTGCAAACAGCCAGAATAGCGAACTGTATCTGGAAATGCGAAAGACAGCCGAGGAGTTAAACAATCTGGTAACACCGGAGGTTGCATATACAAACTTTATCGACCGATGCAATACAAAAGAAACGGCAAAGCTGGCATCGGCTATTATTCAGAACCTCTCAAAGGGAAATGCAGAGATTGGAAAGCTGCTAAAAACGATGGCATCAGAGGCATGGGAAGAACGACAGCATACAGCAAAGAAGGATGGAGAGAAAGCAAACTCTCTTTTGATGATTCCAACAATGCTATTATTCATTTCCATATTGATTATGATTATCATGCCTGCAATGACAAGTATGAACATATAGTATAGCTGTTCAGCATAGCCTGAAGTGCTTGCTGCTGCATATAGTTTTGTTCGGACTTGTATTATATATATTACAGGAAAGAAAAGGAGGTACAAACGATGGTTGGTATGCTGGATGATTTATTTATCTCAGCCAAAGTCAGATGGAGTCATTTTGTGGAGGATTTCAAGAATGACGAGAGCGGTCTGTCAGGAGTGGTAGTAGCGGTACTACTTGTTGTAATTTCAGTTCTTGCAGTTTTTGCAATTTGGAGTGCTCTGAATGGAAAGCTACAAGTTTGGTGGAATCAGATCGCTGCTAAGGGTGCATTAGATGATCCTAAGATTAATTAGATGATCCTAAGAAAGGAGGATGGCGTTATGCACAAAATTAAGCACATATTATTTTCTGACAGAGGAAGTGCCGTTGTGGAAGCGACCATCCTCTTCCACATTATTTTTATGATTTTTTTCGGTTTGGTGATACTGGCAATGTATCTGCCAACCAGATCTGCGCTGCAATATGCAACGCAGGGAGCAGCCAACGCCCTTGCCGTAGAGCAGGGCGATACCTGGCTGAATTATGATGAAAACAGTTTAAGCTATAAGTGGACAGGCAGTAAAAGCGAATTATCTAATGTTTATGTAGCGTTATTTAAGTCAATGGGTAAGGGCGATTATAACAGCAAGGCTAGAACAATCGTCACGAAGTTAGAAAGCAAAACACCGACGTTTAAGAGCGGCACACTCGAAGTAAAGTGCTATGTAAATAATTACATTATTTATAAGGAAATTATTGTAACAGCGACACGAAACATTCCATCGCCAATTAATTTATCGTTCATCAATTTCCCAACGGAAATTCCAATCACGGTTTCTTCCACTGCGGTTGTGCAGAACGGAGACGAATTTACAAGAAATGTCGATTTGGCAGTGGAAGTAGTGGGAAGGCTGAAAAATAAATATAAATCAATTGCCAATATTTTTAATGCAATTAACAAAGTAAACACAAAATTTAATGGCTTTTTCGGGGTATAGGGTATGAAGTGGATAACAAGATTTTTGAAAAATTCAAAGGGGGCAGTTACCGTTATTGTAACACTTTTATTGATTCCGTCCATATTAATTTCTGGCACGGCAGTCGATGTCGCAAGGATTTATTCAGCAAAAAGTATTGTGCAGGATGCCAATTCGCTTGGCGCGAATGCAGCGATGGCACAATACAATACATTGTTAAAAGAGTTGTATGGTTTATATGGAATGCAGGACAAGAAGCTTCAATCCATGGTAAATGATTATATCAGTGTAGCACTCTTTGGGGACGAAAATACAGAAACGGGGATAGGGACTTTTTTGCCATTTTATGGTTCAGAATCAAGCCTTAGTACTTCAATCACTGCAGAGCACAATCTGGGAGAACTGGAGGTTTTGCAAAGACAGATTGAGGAATATATGGCTCTTCGCGCACCCGTTAAGATTGCAGATGAAATTATGGATATTATTGAATCTATGAAATATGTTTCGAAAGATTCAAATGCAGTCAAAAATAAGATGGAAATTGATGATGATCTGAAGGAGATTCTTAAGATTTACAAAAAGATTTACGAAACAATCAGCAGCCTTGATGAGTATCCAAACGATGAAAAAACCTTAATTAAATACACAAACAAAAATCTGGACAAAATGAATACTCAATTTAAAAATTTGCTGAGTACAAGAACTTCTTACATACAATTGCAGAAGGACTTTAGGGCAACAAAAGAAAAGCTTGAAAAAGAAAGTGCGAATCTAAAACAGCAGCAGAGTGAAATACAGATTGAGAAGCAGAACAAAGAAAAGGAAAAGCAGAATGTACAGGAGAGTTTGAATAAGACGCAGCAGGCATTGAACGATGCGAAGAATAAAAAAGCCGAAGCGGAAAAAAACGCGCAGGAAGAAAATACGCAGAAAACACAGCCAGATGGGGAAGAAACAGAAGAGGAAGAAAAGACCGAAGAGGAGAGAAAGGCAGAGCAGGAAAAAGCAGAAGAGGAGGCAAAACAAAAGCAGGAGCAACTTGATCAGATGGGTAATGATATTGACAACATGAGCGATCAAGTGAATCAGATGAATAACTCAGTGAACCAGCTAAATACCGACATTGCGCAGAAAGATGCTCAGCTGCAGACAGTGAATGATTCACTGGAAGCAAACGAGAAACAGCTTACGCAGGAAACAAAAAATTATGAACTGAAAAAAGAAGAACAGGAAGATAAATTCAAGCAATATGTGCTTAATATTGTTGCGCTTACTACAGGTGGAAAGGTCTTGAAATCTTACCATTCGGGAGAAACAGATGCGGAAGGCAATTATAGCAAGGGATATTGGAATACGGACTATGCTTCCATGAATATTATCTCAGGAATATATGGAAGCAATATTTGGGATGAAAATATGAGTCTTATTGCATGTCGGTCAAAAGCCAATAAAATGGTTGAGAAATATGAAAAATTAGTTGATAAGTTGGTGGAACAGCTGAAATCTGCAGAAAGGAAGAAGGCAGGCATAAGAGCAAAATTGAATACGCTTAAAAGTCAGCTTAATGATTGCTCTTCTGAATTAAAGGCAGGATTTACGGAGAAAAAGGAGGAATACGACAATCAGTCTTTAATTGAATATTACGAGAAAATTTTGGAATATAACCTTAGTGGCATGGCGCAAGCGGTGGAAAGCACAGAAAGCGGTGCTTTTGAACAGATAAAAGAGTCCATTAAAGACATGGGCTATGGTACTGCAGGAGATGGTGTGCTTGTGGCAGGTAAGCTTACTGTTGAGGTTTTGGCTGTTCTTGTAACAAGTACAGGCTTTGGAACGATTGAGGATGCAGAGAATGTTATGGATGCGTTTGATGTTTTGAGATATTATGCGGAGATGGATAAAGACGATTATCAATTTAAATCTACGAATAGTTTTATTTTATTTGAGGATGTCAATGAGCAGACAAAGAATTTTTATGATGTCCTGAAGCAAATTATGGATGCTACCGGAACTGAGAAAGAAAAAAGCATCCTAAAGTCACTTAATCAAGTTTTGAAGGCGGCATATGCGCTGCTTCAGGGTTTTTATAATGTTCCAGAGGGTGCAAAATATTATCCGGTATCGATCGAAAGTGGGATTACAATCGGTTTTGGAATGGGTGATGACTGGGATGATACAGAGAAGGCAGAGGAAGGCGTAAAAAATATGCTGGGAAATTCGATTCTGTCACAATTTAGCGACATCGCAAACAATTGTACCAATAAGCTGCTGCTTGCAACTTACGGAATGTCCATGTTTTCAAATTATGCCACGAATAGACCGATTGCGGATGGCAAAGAAGAAAAAAGTCTGACAGGACATAAGTTTGAAAAGAAAGTGAATTACTTTTACCAGTCGGAGCAGGAATTTTTGTTTGGAGGACATTCAAATGCAGATGACAATTTAACCGCAGTTACGGGAACGATTCTTATAGTACGCTTTCTTATGAATTATTGTTCATCTTTCACAATATCTGAGATAAACAATATAGTTAAAAGTGTAAAATTAGGATTGCCGTTCCCTGTAGATATAATTATGGCAAGTCTGACAAGATTTGCAATTGTATTTGTTCAGTCATCACTGGATGTGATGAAATTGCGAATGGGATATCGGGTACCGATAGCGCACGATGATACGACATGGCAGATAAGTGCGACAAATATTGAGAGTCTTGTTGATGATGTATATACACTTATAGAAACATGCAAAACAGAAAATACATTCAAAAATAAAGAAGAAAAAAATGCCCAAAATGGAAAAGGTCTTGATTATGGCAATTATCTGTCGGTACTTTTATTAATTACAGACAAGACAATACTGACGCAGCGCATACAGCTTTTGATTGAGCTGAACCTGACGAATAATAAAAACGATACACAGGCAGATTGGGGGAAAATGGCATCGGTTGAGCGAATCAGTCTGAGTGATTACGTCACAGGTATCAAAATGGATACAAGTGTTCAGATGGATACGTTGTTTTTTACCATGAAGATGTTTCAGGATGGCATTAATGGAGTGAAACCGAGTACAAAGTATACGATCAGCGATACGATTTACAGGGGGTACTGATATGAGAAAGGATGAAAAAGGATATATTGTAGTTGAGACACTGATTGCCTTCACACTTTATCTGCTTGCCATTCTTTCCATACTAAGTCTGGTGAATATATCGGTAGTTCAAAGCCGCGTTCATTATGCCATCACAGAAGCTTGTGAGGGTGTTTCAATGTACAGTTATATTTTTCAGGCAACAGGACAGGCAAAACATATTACGGCCATGTCGAGCAAGGCAGATGCAGCAGAAGCAAATGCACAGTCAGTTGTCGATAATCTGAATCAAATCATGGACTCTGGATTAAATATGGATATGTCAGGAGTTCAGGGCGGCGTACAGGGAGCTATTCAGTCAGCATCCCGCGTTCGAATAAAGGATGTGCTGGCAATTATGGTTCAGGGCATAAAGGACACTGTATTTGCTCAGTGCATGGATCTCTTGTCAAACCAGTATTTGAACAATTATGGTACAGATGGTTCCGTGAAAGAGTCCGGTGAAGAATATCTGAAAGCAAATAACGTAAAAGATACACTCACGTTTAATGGCAACTATGGAATCGGCTTCAATAATTATAACATCAGCTTGTCACTAGGAGAAGGTGGAAGCCAGTTCTTAGATAAGAAAGGAGACATCACAGTCGCCATTTCTTATGAAATTGATTACCGTTTTGGAGGGCTGAAGCTTCCATTTACAACACTAAAAATACGTCAGGTAGTAAAGACAAAAGCCTGGCTGAACGGAGATGGGGATGGATACAAATAACAAACAGAAAAAAATAGAATATAGCTTTTTAATCGTACTGTTCCTTTTGTTGTCAGGAGCGTATCTTTTCCTGAAATGGAAGGAACAGACGATGATACAGCTTTTGTTGGCACAACTGATGCTTTTATTTGGCTATCTTGCTGCCGTATCCGATGCAAAATCGCAGCGAATCCCAAACAAGCTGGTTCTGCTTATGCTGGCATGCTGGATGATTGTTGTGATTCCGCAGCTGCTCCTTGCGCCAGCTGATGCATACGATTTGGTCATTACCGGTTTAATTGGCTTTGTCGCAGGCGGCGGAATTACCATGTTTGCCTATATTGCAAGCAGAAAAGGTCTTGGAGGCGGAGATGTCAAGTTTTGTGCAGCGGCGGGCTGTTATATCGGAGCGACAGCTGTTCTTTCCGGCATTTTGTTTGGCTCTGTTTTTGCACTCCTTGTAAATGCAATATTGGTGATAGCAAGGAAACGGAAAAAGACAGATCGTTTTGCATTTGTACCGTATATAAATGCAGGAATTGTGCTTCTTTTATTTCTTTCATAGAGGGGGGATTTGTATATGAATCGGTTGAAACGACTTTTAGTGGCAGTTGGGCTGGGCTTATTGTTGGCTCTTTCATGGCTGATTGCATTCAGTCAGGAAAGTGATGAGCAAAAACAAAAAAAGCTGATGGAAACGGCAAATACCTATTTATCGGATGAGATTTACATATTGGCAGTGCCCTATCTTGAGGAGGCAGCCTCCTATGATACTGAGCAGACAGACGAGGCAGAAGCACTTCTCAAAAAGGCATATTTACAGTTGGCAGGTCAGGACGACTATGAACAGCGATATACCAGTTTGCTGGATACGGAAATGGCACGAGAGAATGCAGATGAAGCTGTATTTGAGGAAGCTTTTGCATATTACAAAGAGCAGTCCGACTTAAAGACGGCGTTGGAAGTGGCAAAAGATGGAATCAGTAAAACAAAAAGCGAAAAGCTGGAAAATTTATATGAGTCCAATCGCTATGCGTATACAGTAGGATATGATTATTACGATAACGTAACCGAGATTTATAATAACACGGCTGTTGTAGAAAAGGAAAATAAGTGGGGGCTTGTGACAACAAGTGGCTCCGGTGTACTTCCATGCAGCTATGAAAAAATGAGCAATTACAGCAATTCAAGAGTAATTATTCAAGATGGCGATGAGATCACAGCAATCGACACAAATGGAAATCGCATTGCACTTCTTCATGAGGAGGCAGAGGATTTTGGCGCATTTGGCGACTCTGTTATTATGCTGAAGCTTACAGATGGATGGCACATGGCAGGAAGCTCCTTTATCACGATTTTACCAACAGCATATGAAGAGATTGGAATGCTGAGTAATGGTGTAGCCGCAGCAAAATTGGATGGAAAATGGGGACTTGTCAATACATCAGAACAGTGGGTGTTAAAGCCAGAATATGATGACGTAATTTGTGATGTACTTGGACGAAGCTATGCGCGCGGGAGTGTCTTTGTGCGAGATGGAGATGCAGTAAAGTTACTAACCAATTCAAATGAGGGATTCACGCAGGTAGGCGATCCATTTGAAGACGCCAAGCCATTCTTAGACTTATATGCAGCCGTAAAGCAGAATGGAAAATGGGGCTTTGCAGATACAGATGGAACGATTGTAATTGATTGCCAGTTTGAGGATGCAAAGTCATTTGGACAACATTTGGCGGCGGTAAAGCAGGATGGAAAGTGGGGCTACATTGACCGAACTGGAAATGTGGTAATTCCGTGTATCTATGAAGATGCAGATAGCTTTCAGAATGGACATGCATTTGTGAAAACAGAAGCTGGATGGGTAGAGATCTCATTAGTAGAATACTCGTAAGGAAGAGTTAAGGAGAAGCTAAGGAGAGCGAAGGAGGAGCAAAGCGATGAAATATGAAATACAACAGGAATATGACCTCGAAAAAGGACTGATGTTTCGCGTCATGTTTCCAGAGGAGGATGTTGATAAAAAGGCATTGTATACGGTGCAGAATGATATGCCAGATTTTTTGATCCCATTTAAGTGCAGAACGATGGATGGCATGATGCAGTGTACCTATTATGTTGGGAGTGACACGAAGCTTCAAAATCGTATGGGCGAGTGCGAAAAGAGTGAGTATATAAGTTGTTGGAAACGAGTCTTATCGCCTCTTTTAATCTGCAAAGACTGGTTCTTAAATGCATATTCATTTGTGTTTGACATTTCGTATCTGTACACGGATAAAAACGAAACCTACGTTCGCTACCTCTACGTTCCTTCAAAGAAAGTCGCAAGTGATTTCTCACAGCTAAGCAGCATGGTTGCTGATATCGCAAGGGAAAATACGGTTGCGGATACGATAATGGAGAATGCGGTTCTTCGGACGATTATGCAGGGCTTTTCACCAAAGGAATTTTTATCGCTGATTGAGAGTTTTGATTCACAGTCAGAAGGCAGCTCATTGAAAAACAATACGGTTGGTATGACTGAAAAGCGTATTTTACAACCGCAATCAGATGGCATAAAAATATCCGAAAGAGCATTAGAGAAGGTATCAGAGAAGGCGCCTAAGGTATCCGAAAAAATCATACCAAAATCGTTGTTTAATAAGCAACAGCCCACTTCAGAACCTCAAAAAAACGTACAGCAGTCTGTGCCAGAGCCACAAAGAACTCCAGCCCAGCCAAATCCGTTTGACGAGATTCAGATTCTTTTTTCAGATGAGGATGATGCAGGTAAGAAAGGTGGCTTTTCATTGGGGAAAAAGGCAGCTCGCGAAGAACAGCCTGAGAAGCCAACGAAAGTAAAAGCGGAAAAAGAAAAGGGAGGCTTTTTCAGTCGCTTTGGAATTGGAAAGAAAAAATCGTCCATGGATAGCTACATGGCAGAAAATGAAAATGCAAGAGGCACTGGTTTTCCACGAGAAGAGATTGACGAGCAAATCTATGAGATGAGACGAAGACCAGATGAGGAAGACGTGGACTCTGAAACCATAATTGGACCGGGACAAAATAATCAGCCAAGTCTAACGTATATTGGAAATTTGCCAAACATGCCAGCTCGTATTGAAGTCTCGATTGGTCCAGATTTGAATGGAAGCCCAAACGAAAGAGAGTCCGTTAAGCGTTTTACCATTGGTCGTTTTGATGTCAATGTGGGCAAACGTCAATCCGATTTTGAATTTGCAGAAAATACAAGAGGTGTAAGTCGTCATCACGCAATCATTGAGCGTCGTGGACGAACCTATTCGATTACCGATTTGAATTCATCTGCTGGAACTGTCGTAAATGGAATTATCCTTCGGGCAAATCAGACAGCGGAATTGACGAATAATTGTCATGTGTCATTTGGATATGATGGTGCTGATTATGTGTGGAGGGAATAAAGGAGGTCGAATGCTGTGAACTGTGAAACACTTTTTTATACAGGAATTGGAATTCTTGGTGCAGCAGTTGTGATTGGCATTGTGTTGTTGGCGTTTCATCTGATATCAGGAAATCACTTAAAGAAGCAGCTGGAGAACGAATATGGAAAGAGAAGACATTGATAAAAATGAGCCTCACATAATAGCAGGAACGTATCAGATTCTGCAGCAGATCGGTTCGGGAGGAGGCGGTATTGTTTATCTGGGCCGTCACCTTCGTCTGGATAAGATGATTGTACTAAAAGCCGACCGAAGAACGCAGAAAATTGCGAAGGACGAGCTGCGAAGAGAAGCGGATATTCTAAAAAATCTGAATCAGACCTATATTCCGCAGGTATATGATTTTGTGGAAGAGAATGGAATTGTTTACACGGTTGAGGATTTCATACCGGGAGAGAGTCTGGATAAGCTGTTAAAAAGAAAGGAAAAAATACCGCAGTCAACCATTATTGAATGGGCATGTGAAATGCTTGAGGCACTGGTTTATCTGCACAGTCAGCCGCCCTATGGTATTCTTCATGGAGATATAAAACCGGCAAACATCATGTTAAGACCAAATGGGACTATTTGTCTGATTGATTACAATATTGCATTGTTTCTGGGAGCAGATGGTGCGGTGCAGCTCGGATCAAGTGCTGGTTATGCATCACCGGAGCATTACGGAATTGATTATCGAACCTCGTCAAAGACACAGCTTTCCAGGCAGACACAGGTTCTGACACAGGTGAAATCATCTGCTCAGACACAGATTTCCGGGCAGAATGCACAGACCGTATATGAGGATCGTGCAAAGACAATCTACACACCGGGACCGGATGAGCAAAACCATTTGCAGCAGAAAAGTTCGTCCAGACTGGGTGTGAGAGTTGATGTACGCTCGGATATCTACAGTCTGGGTGCGACGCTGTATCATTTGCTCACGGGAAGACGTCCGGCGAAAAATGCCAAAGAGGTAGAGCCAATCGGGCGAGGGCAGATATCGGATGCAGTAGCTGTCATTATTGAAAGAGCGATGCAGCCAAATCCGGACGAGAGATACCAGACAGCGGCAGAGATGCTGTACGATTTTGAGCATCTCTACGAGCATGATAAGCGCACGATTAAAAGGCGAAAGCGAGCGCGCATTGCAGCTGCTGTGTGGGCATGTCTTGCTGCCGCCGGAGGAATGACCGTTTATACTGGCTTGCGCCAAATGGAACGACGGCAAAATATGTATGCGCTGGCAGGAGATTCGCAGGAGGCATTGCAAAAAGGTGATGTGCAGTCCGCAATTGAGCTTGCATTGCTTGCTCTTCCGCAAAGCAACAGTATTTTTGAGGCACCGGCTACCGCAAAAGCGCAGAAAGCATTGACGGATGCGTTAGGCGTTTATGAACTGTCAGATGGCTTTTTTGCAAGCAGACAGATTGAACTGCCTGGGGAAGTTTTTACAATGTGCATGTCACCGGATGGAACACGAGTGGCTGTGCTATATGCGTATGAAATGGCAGTGTATGACCTTGAGTCGGGAATACAGCTGGCAGCGCGCCCCGCAGAAAAGTCTGCACTTTCTGAGGTTGAGTTTTTGGATAATGATACCGTTGTATTTGCAGGTGCGTCTGGTGTAGAGGTGTTCAACTTAACAGACAATAAGGTATTATGGACCGGAGAAAAGGCAACAGCTGTCACCATATCGGAAGACAAAAGAACGGTTGCTGCTGTCTATAAGGACAGCAAAGAGTGTTATGTATACGATGCCAGAAGCGGAGATTTGCGCGGCACGGTTGATTTTGACGGCAGAGGCCAGAGTACCGCATACAATCCGATCTTTGCAAATCCAAATGATAACGTGTTTGAGCTAAATGCAGATGGTTCATGGCTGGCGGTAAGCTTTGATGACGGCTCACTTGAAGTCTTTTGCTTAGAGAATGTGGACGACAGCGTAATTTTGTCCGATGCCAGCGATTTTGTCCGGTTTGAGGGCGGTTTTTACAAGCAATATTTTGTATTTTCAGCGCAGGATAAAAAGAAATCGCTCTGCGCGATTATTGATTTAGAAAAATTGCAGGAGACCGGAGAATTTACATTACAAAGCCACATCGGAGTGGAATGTGACAGCACTGGAATTTATATTTCAAATGGCAATCTGCTGGTAAAAATGGATCCGCAGACAGGAGAACAAACGTCAGTAGCAGCAACGCTCACGGATATCATTTCCTATATGCGGTCTGATAAATTTACAGCGGCGGCATCAGACGATAAGGCCTATCGCGTATTTACACCAGATGCGCTTGAGATGCAGGTCTTTTCGAGTGAGTCCGATCCTGATTTTATTGGCATATCCGATCGATATCTGTGTGTCGGATCAAGAAGTTCAACAACACTTCAAGTCATGAAGCTTCAGGAGCATGATCAGGCGCAGCTGGCATCCTATAATGCGAAGTATGATCATTCAGAGGCGCGAGTAAGCAGTGATGATAAATCTGTCATGCTGTTTAATTACAAAGGATTTTTGATTTCGGATTTTTCAGGGGAAAAGATTTGTGAGGTTTCACTTGAGGATTCCGATAAAATTTACGATCAGCAGTATTTAAGGCAGGCAGATGGCAAGGATAACGATGATGGCAAAGATGGTAATTATCTGGAAGTCACGTATTACGATGGAACGGTAAATGGCTATTCCGCAAAGGATGGATCACTGGCTTATACAAAAAAGATCAATCCACCGGACGACAGCCTGTACGAAGAATTTTATACAGATGAGTACAGGATTGCATCAAAGCTGAATGGTGCGCCGGAAGTATATAGTTTAAAAACAGGTAAAAAATTATTTGATTTGATCACAGAGGATTATTTAACATATGTCACACAAGTGGGCGACTACATTGTCACCGAATATCTGACAGCAGGAGGCGAACGCTATGGACTGCTGTTAAATGAAGATTGTGAGACGTTGGCGCGTCTGCCAACACTTTGTGATATTGAGTACCAGCCAGAAACGCAAAATGGAGAACAAAACGAAAAACAAAGTGAAGTACAAAGCGAGATTCATTTCATTTTCGATGATGGGTTGGGCAATTTAAGACAAAGCAGGCTGTATTCGTTAGATGAGCTTGTCGATATGGCAAAGGCCTGGGAAGAAACGAATGCTGATATAAATACTGGAAGTATGAGTGGTAGTGGTATCCGTGATACAGGCAATCAGGAATCGCAGTCAGACGTGCCGGCGATAAGCCGGCAGGAAACAAAGGAGGGAGATTTGCAATGAGAAGAGCAAAGAAAGGACTTGCAATTTTAGCAAGTACCGTGCTGATGGTTACGTCAGCGGTAAATTATCATGGACTGACATTTTCCGTGAATGTCTATTCAGAAGAGACATCAAATGAAGAGACCGTGTCAGAGTCTGGTGCGGAAGAAGCAGCGGCACAGGTGCTGACCGAAGCGCAAGCAGAAGTGGCTGCAGAAGCACCAGTGGCAGAGGTACAGGAAGCAGAGGCACAGGATACGCCTGCAAATGCAGAAGTGCCAGAGCAAAGTGCAGCACAGGAAGTAACTATGGAAACTGTTGCGGCAGAGACTACCATGCCAGAAAATGGTATGGAAACGATAGAGACGGTGGAGGCAGAAACAGCGACCACAGCTGTAAATACTGTAGCGGAAAATGATATAGTGACAGAAACGGAAGCAACAACTGTAAGTGAGGAATCAAAAGAAACTTCAGAATTCGACAATGCAATAAAGTTCGATGAGAACGAAACCGAAGCAGAGGATAAGACTGAGGAAGAATACGAAGTTGAGACAGAAGAGTATGAAACTGAGACGGAGTATGAGATAGGAGACTTTGAGGGCAAATGGGATGATGAAGGAATCATGGTGACATCATTGCTTCCGCTGGATGAAATTAATGCATATTTGGATTTCAAAGGTAAAACCCGGAGAGAAGCTTATGAAATGACAATTGATGAGGTACTAGATTCATTGCAGGATTCGGATGGGAATAAGATTTCAATTCCGGAGGATGCAACTACTGCCTGGTTTAAAGATTACTCATGGTTTTTTGAAGTGGAAGCTTATTTTGAGTATCCGCTTAGACAAAATGTTGAATTTGATGCATATAATCGTTCGAAATTTGAATTGATTGTAGGAAGCAAGAACCAGTTAGATAGAAATAATAAAAGATATTTGATTACTGTCGTTAATGGCGGCGCTTATATTGCCGCAGAAAACGATGAAATATCATATGAACTTTATGTTCAAGATGAATCTGGAATAAGAACACAGGTAGCATCTGAAAACATGGTTAAAACAGTAGGTTATTTTAATGTCAGTGGATCTAGTTGGGGTCCTTTAGAAAAAGTTTCGGTGTTGGATCCAGATTATTGGAGTGGAAAAGAATACTATTTGGGACTTTGCTCAGCTACTGCAAGTAATTGTGATATCGAAGTCTATACATATGAGGAGTTTTTAAAAAGAAAATTGGGGGAGGATGCAAAGACATGTACAGATCAAATTTTTAATCAGAATATGATACAAAAAGATAGTGGAATGAAAGGAACTTATGAGTATAGTGACACGAGTCGTCTGTTTTGTATAGTATATGATGATCCAAAAGGAGATACCTCGTCTTATGTGAGATTTGTGGATTTTTCTGTGATATCGGAAGCATTTCAGATAGAGAATAGTTCTATGTATAGATATAATGGTTCAAGTGCAGTTGATGTTACAAGATATAGATCTAAAAGTTATGAAGAGAATACGTTGTGGGTGAATAGTGCAACGGGAGAAGAGGAATATTTTGATCATGTAGAATTAGAAACATTCGGTTTACGTAAAGGATATTCAATCTCAGATGTCTATTATAAGATAAATGCGAATGGAGGAACAAGTAGCGTAATAAAGGCTGTAAAAGGTTTGTACAAATCTCTGGAACAGGCGACAGATCAGCCGGATATTAAGGAACAATTGATCTTAGCAGATACTACCGAGGGATGCAAGATAGAGAGAATGGAAGGAGATTCCATTGATGGTAGAAGTTTCTTTACAATATTTGGAAAGAATGGTTCTGTATTGAATCTTTGTATTGAGGTTAATGAATATTATTCCAACAACAATATGTATGATTATATCAATGGTACAGTTGATCCGTGGTTCCAGATTTGTGGTGTGAAGCAAAATGACGAAGAACTCCCCACATTTATTGTGCAGAATGGAACAGACACAAATTTATATACAATGTATGGTTATGGTTATCAAACTGTCTTGATTCAAGACGAAAATGTTGATCTATCACGGATTCAGCCAGTTTGGACAGTGGATTCAGGCTGTGTTACAAAAGTTATTGTGAATGGACAGGAAGTCAAATCAGGTCAGGTAATTGACTGTTCAAGCGGAACTATTCAGTACACGATAATTGTTAATGGTCATCAAAAAAATTATCAAGTTGAGTTTGTAAAAGCAACATCTAAAGCAAAGCTATTTGTTGCAGGACCACAAACACAGGAAGTGATTTTTGGTTATGGTTCTGTTACTGGTCAGACTGGTGTGCATGATATTTTTATTGCCAATTTGGGGCAAGAGAAATTGACAGGACTGCGTGTTGAACTGAATGCAACCAACTGTGAACTTGATGATTATTGGACAGTTGGGGGAGAGAATAATGATACATTGGCACCGTTTGATTCAGTGACAGCAAGTACACAGAATGGTTTTCTAAGCAATGCGGCAAAGATACGGTTGGTTAGTAGTAGTACGAGAGGTGCAATTCAAGGAACATTGACAATATATGCGGATGGACTGGAACCTGTCGTAATCAACTTGATTGGTTATTCTCAGTCTCCTAAGATTGTGACAAGTCAAGAAGAATTCAGTAAGGTAGCCGCTGTGAAATATGTTCCATATTCGTATATGATTACTACTGATAATATGTATGACTGGCTTGATGTGTCATATGAACTTGTTTCTGGATCATTGCCAAAAGGTGTAGAGTTATATCCGGAAACAGGAGAAATTTATGGAGTTCCTGAGGAAGCTGGAACATTTGAGATTCGTGTGAAAGCGAAATTTGTCAGCAAACAAACTTCTTATGAATTAAGCATTTCAACTGTTAACTTAGTATTAACGGTTGAAGAAAATACAGCAGAGAATGTATTTAAAGCTTCTAGTGAGGGATATGAAATAAAGCAGGCACTTGGTACGGATATGGGCGATTATAATTTCGTCTTAACATCGTTTGAAGATGCCGTATTTGTATCATATGGAGAATTTTCTGAATACTGTGGTGTGTGGTTAAATGGTAACAAACTGGAAGAAGGCAAAGATTATGATGCAGAAAGTGGAAGCACGAGGATAACGATTTATGGCGAAACATTCGAAAATACAGATTATGTAAATTTGGATGGAGAAAACACCATTGCAATTGAGTTTCGCAAGGGTGGAAATAGAAATGAAGAACTTAAGAGAACATCTCAAAATTTCACGATCAATGCGCCGAAGCCTACTGAGCCAGATTCAAAGCCAACAGTTGCACCAATTACTGAAGAAACGACAAAGCCAACAACTGAGGAGTCCACGACCTCGAAGCACGCTGAGACTGCTAGAACAAAAGCAGACGAAACAAAATCTGCAGCATCTTCGACAGATACACCAGAAACGGCATCAACCTCAAAAGAAAATGAGACAAGCGCAAGTTCCACTGAAACAGCAGCAGCCTCTGTTAAGTGTACCGTAAAGATGGTTGATGCAGAGAACAAGGCAATCGACAATTTAAGTCTTGAACTGCATTCGACACCGCAGATGGCAGTAACAGATGCAAATGGTTGCGCAGCTTTTGGTTCCATTGAGTTCGGCTCGCATACGCTCTATGTAAAAAATACAGATGGAACAACTGAAGGTTCTATATCTTTCACAATTGCAGAGGGAAAAGCATTAGCTTTAAACGGCAATGTAATTACAGCACCAAATGGAGCAGATTTCATTCTGCTTGTCCGTTACGATCAGAATAAACTGGAATTCGTATCTGTCCATAACAATGACTCGACATCCCTGTCGGTAATTCTTGGTATTGAAGATTATGCGGAGTGGATCGGTGCATTCCTGTTTGGCATTGGTATTGCAATGACAATATGTCTTTGTGCGTATGCAATAAGCAGTGCGGCAAGAAGACGCAAATAAATGTTGTTAAAAGTTATTTCAATATTGCAAAACATAAGTTCTGATGCTACAATGAAATTGAAAGGAGACCTTTTATACACGTACAAATGAGAAAACGGCATTAGCCGGTAAAATACACCAGATAAAATCCCCAATTTGGGAAATACATAAAGAAAAATTGGAGGAATTTTGATGGTTAAATCAAAAGAAAAGCAGCCCCGTGTGAAGCTACAATGGCATCCAGCATTCTGTGCAGCGGCAGAGCTTGAACTTCGCTTTAACAAAGCGGATCTCGAATTTAAACGAGAGTATAATTTAAGCAAGAAGCCGCTGCAGATGGATTTGTTAATCATTGAGAAACGAAAGAATGTGCAGATTCAAAATGAAATCGGAACGATCTTTCGCGGACATAATGTAATCGAGTATAAGTCACCAGATGATGGAATGACGATTGATGATTTTTTCAAGACACTGGGATATGCTTACCTGTACAAAGGCTTAGGAGAGAAGGTTGATCAGATTCCGTTGGAAGAATTAACAGTGTCTCTTTTCAGAGCATCAGCACCTAAGCAATTGTTTCAGCAACTTATTGGCTATGGATATAAAATTGAACTGCACACGCCGGGCATATACTATGTACAAGGCTTTCCAATTCCAATTCAAATTGTTGTAACGAAGGAGTTGGATTCCAAGAATCACGAAAGCCTAAAAGTATTGTCGAGAAGTGCGGAAAAGGAAGATATCCAGAAATTTACCGAGCTGGCAAGGGATTTTTCAGAGCCAGGTGATAAGGAAAAGGCCGATGCAGTGCTTCAGGTAAGCGTGGCTGCAAACAGAGAAAAATATGACGAAGTCAGGAGGTCGGAGAATATGTGTGAAGCATTACGAGAGCTTATGAAGGAAGAAATCGAGCAGGAATTGGAAAAGGCACGTAAAGAAGGCCTGCGATTGGGAAAGGAGGAAGGCAAACAGGTTGGAGAGCAGCAGGGGCTTGAGACTGGTCGAGCACAGGGGCTTGAAGAAGGCCGAGCAGAAGGCCGAGCAGAAGGCCGAGCAGAGGGCCGAGCAGAAGGTCGAGCAGAAGGCCGAGCAGAAGGCCGCATCGAGGGTCACTCCGAAGGCAAAACTCAGGCGAAAAAGGAGATGGCTTATGAACTTTACCGCGAAGAGGGATTCAGCATTGAGAGAATTGCAAAGTTACTCAAGCTGGATCGTGAAACGGTAGAGAAGTGGCTGCAGGAAAAGACAACTGCATAAATAAGGCAACACAACGATGAAATAAAATGATACTAGGGGCAAAAGGTCAGAAAGCCTTTTGACCCCAACATCATAAAATAGCGACATAAAAGAATAAAACAAAATAACAAGGCATAATTACAATTGCCTAGGAGGGTGGCTCATCTTCAATGTCCACCCTCTTTTCTGTTGCCTTTTCTTTGCTTAAAATGTCGTGAAAAAACGCCAAAGCCTTTACTAAACCGAAAATTTATATTATGATAATAGCATGGTCAAAAGTTCGGAATTTATCTGACGAAAGACCTTGAAAGGGGGACGTCATGGACTTTTTGGAAGCACAAAATTACTTAGAAAAAGTGCGAAGTCAAAAGGGAATCGTTCTGGGACTGGACACAATGCGCCATCTGATGGCAGAACTGAAAAATCCGCAAGACAAAGTCAAATTTATCCAGATTGCGGGAACAAATGGAAAAGGCTCAACGGCAGCCTACCTCACCTCTATTTTATCGGAGGCAGGAATCCGTGTGGGACGATATACATCACCAGTTGTATTTTCCAGTACGGAACAGTATTGGGCATGCGGAAGTTGTATCAGCGAGGAAGAATATTCGCGCGGCATGACAGAGGTTTCGCAGGCAGCAGCACGACTTGACGGAGAAGCGCCGACTGCATTTGAGCAGGAGACGGCATTGGCTCTTTGGTATTTTGCCGAGCAAAACTGCAAACTTGCGATCCTGGAGGCAGGTCTTGGCGGTGATATGGATGCCACAAATATTGTAACAACAACCGTATGCAGCATTTTGACCTCGATCAGCATGGATCATTGCCGTATCCTTGGAAATAAAATTAGTGAGATTGCGGCACACAAGGCTGGCATCATAAAGCCGGGTGTTCCTGTCATTTGCATGGAGCAGGAAAAGGCAGCTATGGAGCCGATTCGTGCGGCAGCAAAAAATGCAGGAAGTCCATTGTACGAAGTACGTCACGATGAGGTACGTCAGATTTTTTCAGACAAACGAGAGAGCGTCCTATTTTTCAAAGACTTTGAAAATCTTCGCCTGAAAATGCTTGGAACCTGTCAGCCTGAAAATGCGGCACTTGCCGTACAGGCAGCAAGTGTACTTAGCAGTACGTATCCGATTACCAGAGAAAATATCTATGACGGCCTTGAAAAGACGCGCTGGGACGGACGCTTTGAGATGCATGTCGGTTCGCCAGATATCGTTCTCGATGGTGCGCATAATCCAGATGGCATTAAGCGTCTGCGTGAATCGGTCAATCGTTTCTACGGGGCAGCACCAGTCTGCTACGTATGTGGTGTATTAGCAGATAAAGATTACGAAAAAGAAATCGGTATTCTATTTGGACGAGCATCACAAGTTCTTACGGTAACACCGCCATCGCCGCGGGCAATGAAAAGTACTGATTTGAAGGATGCAATCAAAAAGCGTTTTCCACAATTAAAAGTCACTTCATTTGACAGTGAAGACTGCATTGAAAAAGCGATGGAAGCAGCCGTTTCACAGAACAATCCAGTGGTTGTTTGCGGAACACTTACGATTCTTTCCAGAGCAAAAGAGTGGATGAAACGCAACGACAGACTGTAAGCAGAAAATGAATAAGTATAAAACTGCAATAGTTAAAAAATAGAGAAGAGGAATCATGGATAAAGAAAAGATCGAGCAGGCGGTACGCCTGTTTTTAGAGGGAATCGGTGAGGATCCAGACAGAGAGGGACTGGTGGGAACTCCCGACCGTGTTGCACGTATGTGCAGCGAGATATATGGCGGACTGGGGCAGGATGCCGGACAGTATTTAAAGACAACATTTGAGGCGAGAAACAATGAGCTGATACTGGAAAAGGATATTGATCTGTATTCGGTGTGTGAGCATCATCTGCTTCCGTTTTATGGAAAAGCGCATATCGCCTATATCCCGGATGGACGGGTGGCAGGATTGTCGAAGCTTGCTCGGACACTTGAAGTATTTGCCAAGCGCCCACAGATTCAGGAGCAGCTGACCGCACAGACAGCAGATGCGCTGATGGAGCATTTAAAGCCAAAGGGCGTGATGGTTGTCATTGAAGCAGAGCATATGTGTATGACGATGCGCGGTGTCCGAAAGCCGGGGACTAAGACATTGACTTATGTATGCAGAGGTGTGTTTGAAAATAATGATGAGCTAATCAATCGTGTTTTGATGATGGTTCGCTAGGTTGGAGGAAAACGATGAGAATAGGAAACAGAGAATTTCAGACAAGTGGACATACGTATGTGATGGGAATTCTAAACGTAACTCCGGATTCCTTTTCCGATGGTGGACGCTGGAATCATATGGACGATGCGCTGTTTCATGCGCAGAGCATGATTGATGAAGGGGCAGATATCTTAGATATCGGAGGCGAATCTACCCGTCCGGGCTATACCAGAATTTCCGATGAAGAAGAGATTGCCCGAGTAGCACCCGTTATCGAAGCAGTAAAGAGCCGTTTTGATATTCCTATTTCTGTAGATACTTATAAATCCGGTGTTGCAAAGGCTGCGATCGCAGCAGGAGCTGATCTGGTAAATGATATCTGGGGATTAAAAGCGGATCCGAAGATGGCAGAGGTGATTGCAAGGGCTAATGTGCCATCTTGTCTGATGCATAACCGTAAAACAGCTGTTTACAATCAGTTTTTAGAAGATGTGGTAGCGGACTTAAAAGAAACACTCACTATAGCCGAGAGAGCTGGAATTTGCAAGGATACGATCATTCTTGATCCGGGTGTAGGCTTTGCAAAAAGCTATGAGCAAAATTTAGCAATCACAAACCATCTTGAAGTAGTAGATGCGCTTGGCTGTCCGATCCTTCTGGGAACCAGCCGCAAATCTATGATTGGACTGACACTTGACTTGCCGTCTGACCAGAGAGAAGAAGGCACAATGGTAACGACTGTTTGGGCAGTACAGAAGGGATGCATGTTTGTTCGTGTCCACAATGTACAGGCAAATGTCAGAGCAATCAAGATGGCAGAGGCATTGCTTCGAAGTTAATACGATAAAAGAGTACGTTTTAAAGTTCACACAATACAAATGCGAAATTAATGCAAAATTAATGCGATTGTCAAAATAAATGGATGGTGAAAAAGGATAGTGAAAACAGAATGGATAAAATAGAAATCAGAGGGCTTGAGGTATTTGCCCACCACGGAGTATATGAGGAAGAACAGCGCCTCGGACAAAAGTTTGTCGTGTCAGCTGTGCTGTATCTGGACACAACACAGGCGGCTCAGACAGACGATTTGAACAAGACTGTGAATTATGGCGCAATCTCCCGACAGATCACGCAGATTTTACAGCGGGAAAATTATAAGCTTTTAGAGCGTGCCGCAGCAGTCACAGCCGAAGAAATTTTGCTGACCAATCCGCTCATTCAGGGCATTGCCATCAAAATCGAAAAGCCTTGGGCACCGGTTGGTTTGCCGCTGGAAACGGTATCGGTTGAGACTGCGAGAATGTGGCATCAGGCATACATTGCGCTGGGCTCTAACCTGGGCGAAAAGAAAAATTATCTGGATGTCGCAATTGACGAGTTAAAGGCGATAAAGGGCATTCAAATTGAGACCGTATCCGACTGGATTGAGACAGAGCCATATGGGTATCTTGACCAGCCAAACTTTTTAAATGGCTGTGCGTGTCTTCGCACCTGGCTGGAGCCATTTGCATTGCTGGACGTATTACAGAGCATCGAGGCAAAGGCAGGACGCGAGCGAAAAATCCACTGGGGACCGAGAACCTTAGACCTTGATCTTCTCTTTTATGACGATCAGATTCTTGGAACAAAGAGACTCATCGTACCGCATCCGGAGATTGAAAAGAGAAGCTTTGTATTGGAGCCGATGGCACAGATCGCACCGTGGCTTCGTCATCCGGTCAGCCAAAAAACGATCAGACAGCTGCTTGAAGAACGAAACGCAAAGCAATAAATAGAAAATAGCAAACAAAAAGAGGTGAAATGCGAAGCAGTTAAATGAGTAACGGAGCATTTTCCGATTTTTAATGAAATTACAGGAAATTTATAGGTCATTGCGTTATTAAGTTATTGCGTTATTAAGCTATTACGTTATTAAGTGAGGAATAAAAATACATGTTAGATTTATCAGAATCCAGAGCACAGATTGATGTGATTGATAAAGAGATCACGCGTCTGTTCCAGAAGCGTATTGATGTGTGCAGAGATGTAGCTGCATATAAGATACAGAATAATAAAAAAGTCTTAGACAAGACAAGAGAAAATCAAAAGCTGGAAGCTTTGTCACAGCTTGCAGAGGATGGTTTTAAGGAACATGGCATTCAGGATTTGTTTACACAGGTCATGGCAATCTGCCGCAAACGTCAGTATCAGATCATGAAGGAAGAGGGCGTTGCACAGCCGGTTCCATTTGCTTTTGTCGATGCCATTGAGAAGGAACATGCAAGAGTTGTATTTCAGGGTGTAGAGGGTGCCTACAGTCATGCTGCATCCATGGCATATTTTGGCGAGTCGGCCGAGTATTTCCATGTGCCGAATTTCGAGGAGGTCATGAAGGCAGTCGCACAGGGAGAAGCTGATTTCGGTGTGCTTCCGCTTGAAAATTCCAGTGCCGGACAGGTCGGTGACGTATATGATCTTCTGACACGCTACGACAATACCATCGTTGGCGAATATTATCTTCCCGTGCGCCATTGTCTGCTTGGCTTAAAAGGTGCCGATATCAATGAGATTCAGACGGTTTACTCCCATCCGCAGGGCTTAATGCAGTGTGCCAAGTTTTTAAACGAGCATTCAGACTGGCAGCAGATCAGCCAGGTAAATACCGCTGTATCGGCCCAGAAAGTCATTAAGGAAAACAATCCAAGGACGGCAGCCATTGCCAGTGCTACCGCAGCCAAGCTGTATGGTCTTGAGATTCTTGAGGAAGGCATCAACGATAATAAGACAAATACGACAAGATTTATTATTGTGTGCAGCAAAAAAATTTATTGTAAGCAGGCATCAAAAATCTCCATCATGTTTGAGATTCCTCATGAGAGTGGAAGCCTGTATACGATATTGTCTCATATGATCTACAACGATCTGAATATGACAAAGATTGAGTCCAGACCGATTCCGGAGCAGCCATTTGAGTATCGCTTCTTCGTTGACTTTGAGGGAAATCTGGCAGATGCGGCAGTCGAGAATGCACTTCTTGGAATTGACGAAGAAGCTGCACGCTTAAAAATATTAGGAAATTATTAATGATTTTGAAGATTGCGAGAGTGCAAAGCACGTAGCAATCTGGTATCAAAGGGGTCAAAATGCCTTTTGTCCCCAACATCATTAATATAATACACGATAAATTTACGAGAAAGTAACAGGGAATTGACATGAACAGATTATTATTATACAGAAACTTTGAACATGAAGAATTGATTTATCAGATGAGAACACTCGCAAAGAAGGCGCAGATCGATGCCCTTACCGAGGATGATCTGGAAACTTACGAGGATTGCGTTCATCAGATGATTGAGATGGCAGCAGCCTATGGCTTACAGGAAAATCTCTGGCACAGCGTACTTGCCTGCATCCTTGCCAATGCAGAAAATGCATTCTCTAAGGCATGCGAGAAGAAGGGTCTTCCGCAGGGAACACTATCACAGATGGTTCTTCCGGACATTTCATTTTGGAGAGAACTCTTTGCAATCAATTTAGAAAACTTAGATAAAGCATTTAATTGCAGTCTGGCGGCACTCTTAGAGAATTACGTAAACTCCAACACAAACGGTCACGTATTCAACAAGCGTGTTCGCGACAGCATTACTACACTGGGAACAAGCCTCGGCGCATGTGGCAGTGATGAAGCCTTCTTACATACATTGACAGACTTTTATCGTGACTATGGTGTCGGAAAGCTCGGTCTTCACAAGGCATTCCGTATCGGTCAGGACAAGGATGGCGAGCCTGTCATCGAGCCAATCACCTGCACCGAGCATGTGCATTTGGATGATCTGGTCGGCTACGAACGTCAGAAGAAAAAGCTTGTGGACAATACACTCAGCTTTGTAAATGGCCAGGCTGCAAACAACTGTCTGCTGTTTGGCGATGCCGGAACCGGAAAGTCCTCCAGCATCAAGGCAATCATGAATGAGTTTTATTCAAAGGGACTTCGTCTGATCGAAGTGTACAAGCATCAGTTCAAAGATTTGCCAAAGATTATCTCCCAGATCAAGAGCCGCAACTACAAGTTCATCATTTACATGGATGATTTGTCTTTTGAGGAGTTTGAGATTGAGTACAAGTATTTGAAGGCTGTTATCGAAGGTGGCCTTGAGACAAAGCCGGACAATGTATTGATCTATGCGACCAGCAACCGCCGTCACCTGATCAAAGAAAGCTTCGACGATGTAAAGGACTACAAGCCAGAGCTTCACTCCTCCGATACCGTACAGGAAAAGCTGTCTTTGGTGGCACGCTTCGGCGTAACGATTTATTTCGGCGCACCGGAAAAGCAGGAGTACGACAATATTGTAATTCAGTTGGCACAGAAAGCCGGCATCGAGATGGATACCGATCAATTGCTGCTTGAAGCGGGCAGATGGGAATTGAATCACGGCGGCAGAAGTGGAAGATGTGCGCAGCAATTCATCATTTATCTGCTCGGGCAAAAATCACTTGAGAAGAACTAAAAAAATATATTAAAAGAAATAGGGAAAGATAGAAAGGACGTGAAACTATGGCAGCAATGCGTATGGCAGTAATGGAAATCGGAGCGCAGGACGTAATCATGAAGGTGTACGAGATCGCTCCGAGAAAAGGGATGCAGGTGATTGACAGTCTGCGCCGTATGGTGCCGGTAGGAAAGGACACCTACTCAGAAGGACGTATCAGCACGCAGGTCTTGGAGCAAATATGCAAGGCATTAATGCAGTTTAAGCAGACACTTACCGAGTATGGCATAACCGAGTATTACGCATTGGCAAACAGTGCGGTGCGCGAGGCAAAGAATTGTGCCATGATCGTAGACCAGATAGAGGTTCGTACAGGCATTTGTGTGCGTGTACTCAGCAATTCCGAGCAGCGCTATGTGCGTATCAAAGGTGTTATCGCAAGGGAAAATGATTTCAAGCTTCCGGAGAAAGGGACTGCTATGGTTGACATCGGTTCCGGAAGTCTTCAGATTTCCATCTATGAGAAAAAGGCGCTCGCAACCACGCAGAACATTCCGCTCGGTATGGCAAAGATCAGTGAGATGTTCTCCGCATTTTCATGGGAGTACCCAGTTGTCGAGCTCGTGTTAAAGGAAATGATCGACAACGATGTGCAGACCTTTGAGAAAATGTTCTTAAAGGATCACACCATCCGCAGCCTGATTCTTGTCGGTGACACGCTGATTTCTCAGATTCGAAAGGTACTTGAGCATACCGGCGATCCGGGCATCACCGCGGAGGATATCCGAAATTTGTATTCTAAGATTCGCGGTAAGTCCACCAGTGAGATCAGCCAGATGTTAGACATGCCGTTTGAGTATGCCGCAATGGTGCTTCCGGTCATGATTCTGGCGCAGACGCTTCTTGACGCGACACAGGCCGAGAAAATCTGGATTCCACAGACCGATCTGTGTGACGGATATGCGATTCACTACATGGAAAAGCATAAGCTTGGACGAATCACCTACAATTTCGAGGAGGATATCATCGCATCCGCAAAGACGATATGCAAGCGTTACAAAGGAAATCAGGCTCACGCAGAATATCTTGAGCAGATGGCAGGAAAGTTCTTTGATCTGCTGCAAAAATATCATGGTCTTGGTGAGCGCGAACGTCTTTTGCTTCGTCTGGCGGCCATTCTTCACGACTGCGGAAAATTTATCAGTATGAGTGCGCCTGGCGAGTGTGCCTATCAGATTATCATGTCTACCGAGATTCTTGGAATCTCGCATATGGAACGCGAGATGGTTGCGAGCATCGTTCGCTATAATACGATGGAACTTCCGGATTTCGATGAGTTTGACGGAAAGCTAGGCAATGACGAATATCTGATCGTCATGAAGCTGGCAGCCATCCTTCGTGTCTGCAATGCACTTGACCGCAGCCATCGTCAGAAATTTGCCGATATGAAGCTGGCCGTGAAGGATTCCAAGATCGTGATCACCACTGCTTATCCAGACAACATCACACTCGAGAAAAAGACCTTACAGGACAAGCAGGGCTTCTTCGAAGAGGTATATGGACTGGGCTTTGAAATCAAGCAGAGAAAAAAGAGATAATAAAAGAGATAACAAAACAAAATACCATAGAATAACAAAACAGAATAAAGAACCAAAACAATAAAGATCGTCAATTTAAATAGAAAGCTTCCTGTATACTTTAAATAGGTCAAGAGATTGACGAAAAAAATACCTCA
>CAVCXB010000007.1:0-47423 GCA_963605535.1 Wujia chipingensis | reverse complement strand
CCAACTTTTTGATATCCCTTGTAGTATACTTGATGCAGGAAAGAAAAACAAGATTTTTCGACAAAAAGACTGGCAGATTTCTCCGCCAGTCTTCTAAAATTTTTATAAAGTTTTTTGCAAAGTTCATGGAACGCCCATTCACAAAACTGCACGTGCCGTGCGTGTGAACTATAGAAAAAAATTAGTTATCGATCAGCTTCTTGGTATCCTTCCAGCTCATCAGGCTTCTTAACTCCTCGCCAACCTTCTCAACCGGATGCTCAGCCTGCATACGTCTCATAGCCAGGAAGTGCGGCATACCAACCTTGCTCTCTAACAGCCACTCCTTAGCGAATGCACCGCTCTGGATATCAGCCAGAACCTTACGCATTGCGTTCTTGGTATCCTCAGTGATGATCTTCGGTCCAGTGATGTAATCACCGTACTCAGCAGTGTTGGAGATGGAGTATCTCATACCAGCGAAACCAGACTCGTTAATCAGGTCAACGATCAGCTTCATCTCATGGATACACTCGAAGTAAGCGGACTCTGGCTCATAACCAGCCTCAACCAGTACCTCATAACCTGCCTTCATCAGTGCACATACACCACCACAAAGAACTGCCTGCTCACCAAACAGGTCGGTCTCGGTCTCCTGACGGAATGTGGTCTCCAGAACACCTGCTCTTGCGCCACCGATAGCCAGTGCGTAAGCCAGTGCCAGATCATGTGCCTTACCAGTAGCGTTCTGATGAACAGCGATCAGACACGGAACACCCTTACCTTCCTGATAAGTAGAACGAACGGTGTGGCCCGGTCCCTTCGGTGCGATCATGGTAACGTCAACATCTGCCGGCGGAACGATCTGATTGAAGTGGATAGCGAAACCATGAGCGAACATTAACATCATACCTGGTCTTAAGTTCGGAGCTACACTCTCCTTGTACATAGCAGCCTGCTTCTCGTCGTTGATCAGGATCATAACAATATCGGCTCTCTTTGTAGCTTCTGCAGCTGTATATACTTCAAATCCCTCGGACTCTGCCTTTGCCCAAGACTTAGATCCCTCGTACAGACCGATGATAACGTTGCATCCAGACTCCTTTGCATTCTTTGCATGTGCATGGCCCTGGCTACCGTATCCGATAATCGCAATGGTCTTACCCTCCAGTAAAGACAGATTACAGTCCTTCTGATAATAAATTGTTGCCATAACTTTATCCTCCATATAGTGTTGTAGGGGATATCCCTACGTAAATATGCAAAACAAGACTCTACATAAATTATTTAACTTATTGATTTGTAAAACTATTCACTAAATCACTTTAAATCACTTATAATAGAGAGTTGCAATGTCGCGTAATTTTAGCGTGTTTTTAACAAGCTGAGTGAAACAAGTTCAACTGTTCAAATAAGCAATCAACAGCTTATGCATATAACTCGTATCATTAAGATTAAGATAAGCTGTTCTTGGAACCTCTTGACAAACCTGTGATACCAGTTCTTGCCAACTCCAGTATCGTAAATTTCTCAAGAAGCTTCGTACAGGCATCGAGCTTGCTCTCATTTCCGGTAAGCTCGATCATCATAGACTCTTCTCCGACATCAACAATCTTTGCTCGAAAAATGTCTGCGATCGCAATCACCTGAGCTCTCTCCTCCGGCTTTGCTGCCACCTTAATCAAAATCAATTCTCTGCAGACTGACGCATCCGCAGGAAGCACCTGAATCTTTGATACATCCACCAGCTTTGCGAGCTGCTTTTCAATCTGCTCAAGCACCTCTGGCTCACCCTCTGCTACAACCGTCATTCTGGAATGGCTCTTATCCTGTGTCTCCCCAACGGTCAGGCTGTCAATGTTATAACCTCTGCGGCTGAACAATCCGGCAACGCGGCTCAGCACACCGGCCTCATTATCCACCAACAATGAAAAAACAACTTTATTACTCATGTAATCACCCTTGTATCCTTCCGATTCATAGCTTTCACAGCAAACATCTATAACGTATATTTCTTTTAGCTGCCTGCTCGATTAATCATAGCAATGATTGCGTCTATTGTCAAGTGACAAAAATAATGTTGATCCGTGCGATTTTAACCTCTTTTCGCTTATAATTCCCTTTTATTTGATGTGCAATCGACTTTTATTGATTTATTTTATCTCACCGCTTTTATTTTTTCTATATTTTTCTGTTAAAAACAGGAAAATATTTACGGGAATATTTGAAAAAAATGAGAGAAAACTATACAAGGAACTCTTAGAAAGGACTACAAACATGGAGAAACTTTCAAAAAATATCGCCTTCAATATGGAATATCTAGCAAAAATACTCCGTATTGACCAAAACTTCGATCTTACCTCCCGCGTCATCGAACTGAATGGCCATCGAACTGCTATCTATACCATTGACGGCTTTGTAAAAAGTGATACGCTTGAAAAGCTTATGGAATTTATGCTCAAGCAAACAGACTCTATGAAGCAACCAGAAGATTTTCCGCCAGATGCCCCCTCTTTTTTACAATTATTGCTTCCTTACTGTGAAATCACGCTTGAAGATCGCTTTGAACCCGCCATTACCGCGCTCCTAAAGGGAATGAGCCTCTTATTAATCGATGGCTACGATCAGCTGTTTATTATTGACTGCCGCAACTACCCTGCCCGCAGCGTATCAGAGCCAGACAAGGATAAAACCATGCGCGGCTCACGCGATGGCTTTGTCGAAACACTTGTCTCCAATACAGCCCTGATTCGCAGACGAATCCGTGATCCGAAGTTGATTATGGAAATGACACAGGCAGGCACACGCTCAAAGACTGATATCTGTCTATGTTATCTGGAAGATCTAGTTGATCAAACACTTTTGACTTCTATACGAGAACGAATTGCGGCCATTCAGGTATCTTCCCTCACTATGAATCAAGAAAGTCTGGCAGAATGCATCTTCCCGCGCAAATGGTTCAATCTATTTCCAAAATTTAAATTTACGGAACGGCCGGACGCTGCATGTGCTGCTGTATTTGAGGGAAATCTGATCATTCTTGTCGACAATTCTCCAAGCGCCATGATTCTGCCATCTTCTCTGTTTGATATTGTGGAGGAAGCAGATGATTACTACTTTCCTCCGTTAACTGGAACGTATCTGCGTCTGACGAGAACGCTAATTTCTCTTATGACCTTCTTTGTTCCGGTTTTGTATCTTCTTTCCACAATGCATCCTGAGATGCTTCCTGACTGGTTGGAATTCATCGCCATAAAGGACGATATCAATGTGCCGATTATTTTGCAGCTTTTAATCTTAGAGCTTGCCCTTGACGGTCTGCGCCTCGCCGCCGTCAACACGCCAAACATGCTCTCCACGCCGCTAAGCATCACCGCCGGTATTGTACTCGGCGAGTTCTCAGTGAAATCTGGCTGGTTTAATTCCGAGTCCATGGTCTACATGGCATTCATTTTTGTTGCCAATTATACGCAGTCCAGCTATGAATTTGGATATGCATTGAAATTTATGCGAATCATCACTCTGATTTTGACTGCACTATTTGATTTCTGGGGCTTTGCAGCCGGTGTCATTTTGTTTATCGCCTCTATGCTCTGCAACAAGACAATCAGTGGCTATCCATATCTGTATCCGGTCATTCCATTTTCCTGGAAGGCACTCGCAAAACGATTTTGGCGTGCCAGACTGACAGATGTGGAGTCAGATAGCAGCTTGAAGCAGCGAAAATAATCACAAAGTTGAAGTTTACAAGTTGCTTATTCGCAAATGATAAAAAATATGATTTTCTGATATTCGCTTGTCTTTTGCTGTCAAGTCATGGTATACTGTTTGCAGTTTAGGAATTTATGAAAGGGTAAAGGTATTCCATGATTAAAGTAAAAGAATTCGCCGAATTAACAGAAAAAGATAAGTCCGCCATTCGTGAACTGATCGACGACTGCATCCGCTATGAACAGCTTGAGCTTGCCGTACCAGATCTGAACGAGGAAGATGGCACTGCTTATTTATATTACCAGTCTCCGAAAAATCCAACGCTCATCAGTGTACTGTTCTGCTACGACCTAGAAGACTATCTTGAGGTGAGTGCATTCACCAGTCCAAGTCATCGCTGCCAGGGCGCTTTCACCACTCTATTTCAGAAGCTGATCGAAGGCTATGAAGAAACTCCTGTATGCTTCTATCCAGATGGCAACAGCTACGATGCACTGATGACAATGGAGGTGTTAGACTGTGAGTACAGCGGCACCGAGCATCTGATGCGATTAGATCGCAGACCAGAAACTTCCGAAGCATCCGACCCTCAGCCAGCAGTTTCTCTTCGCCCTGCAAATGAAGCAGATTTGGCGGCACTTGCTGCAATCCACAGCGCTGCTTTTGATATGGAAGAGGAAGAATCACAGGCATTTATCGAGCAGTCTTTTGCTTCCGGTGAGACAATTTGGTGTATCACAGCAAAAGCACCAAATTTAGCTGATTTAAGCGCAAGTGTTCCTTCTGATGAACAAAGTGACTCACTTGTCGGTCTTGTATTAACCTCCATTCAACCAGATCAAACTAACCTTTATGGTCTTGCGATTCATCCTGAACAGCAGGGAAAGGGCTACGGCCGTGCAGCAGTACAAACACTTTTACAGATGCCTGAGATTGCCTTCCCGGTTACGCTTCATGTAACAGAAGAAAACGAAGCTGCCTATAAAATCTATAAAGGAATGGGATTTGTTACCACGCAGGAATTGATGGAGTATTGGTACTGATTATTGTGTATTGATATTAAATGATTTGCCTTGAAACGTTTTAAATATTTAGAAGCAGCAATGCCGCCGGTCATATGATCGACGGCAATTTTAGTATAATTTTTTCAACAAATATTACTTTTTTAATTACGTTTTCTCGATTTAAACAAGAGTACAGAAATTAAACATGCCCATGTCAATATTACAGGTGTCCCGAAAATTTTTCGATCTATTTTTGTTCTAATGCCCTCTCGGACTATTACCACATCACCTGATACTCTCCAAATCCAAAGCTGCTATTCTTTCCAATATGAAGCAACTCTCCCACAAACAAGAGCCTCATAGTATCCAAATCAGCCCCTTCAAACCAAACCTTACCTCGAATTCCACGCAGTGTCATTGCACTGTCTCTCCTATTTGAATAGCGATTCACACCTTCTAATCTGGACTGTTGATATGTTGTAATTGCTACCTCTGGTGTTTCGTCCCAAAAAATTTCAGCCTCGATTCCCTCAAAGCAGTCCAACATGTAAAGTCGGCGACGAATGGACGCAATAATTGGCTCCATCTGAAGATCACGAATGAATTCTCCCTGATATTTCACCGTAAATGGCGTATGAAATGCCAACATGCCCGAATAACTACCATCACCTGCATGTGACAACTTTCCCTGCGATTCCTTTTGTGGCTGTTCCTGAAACTGTGACTCCTGTAATCGCGCTTTCTGCAGTTGTCTCATTCGATAATCAATGTACTCCCCAACCGTCGAGATCTGATAATTTCCCATATTAATACTGTTATTGACCAGAATATCCTGCCAATACTGGTTTTTAATTGCTGCAATAACAAAATGTGCCTGATGCTTGCCAAGGCCTGAGTCTCCAAGCATGCTGATCGCCTGAAGATACTGATTAAAGTAAACAATATTTTTTCCAAAGAGAATCAACTGAAAGTTTAATTGATCGCCTTGGTAAAATTCTTCCTCATAATTATCGCACTCTAGCACATAACCTACACTCTCGCCTGTTGTCACAAAAGACGGCTTTTTTTCATATTTGGAATACATGATGCGCTGCACGATACACTCATCAGCGAAATCACAACCCTCACACTCCCGCCTGCGCACGCAATTTGCGCGCAGCAGCATTTCACCAATTCCTCCACGGATGGCAGAAACTTTCTGTTTTGGCAGCATGGTATCCTCTGTAAATTCGATTGTAAATGTAATCTTTGTATAGCGAATGTCCTGAGACTTTATTAACAGCTGACTCATGCTGCACCTCTTTCTCCTATTAAATATATATATATTTACGGGACGTTCATTTACGAAACTCCCTGAATTGCTTAACTGTGCAAACAGTATTGCACATAAACCATGCAAATCAAACTAAGCAAACAACTGATAAAACTCATCCTTATAACCTGCCATGTGATCCCACACCGCGGGACTAAGCATCTTCTTTTCTGCCATTTCCTCAAGCTGCGGAAGCGTCACCTTGATGACATCCTCCGTCTCGCCCTCTTCAAGACGAATCTCATCAAGTGAAACATCTTTAAACACTGCATAATTATCGCCAAGAAACTGTCCAATATGATTATCACCAAGTGCGATCAGTTCATCTTCCTTAATCTGAATTCCGGTCTCTTCTCGAAGCTCACGCACAATCGCATGTTTGCTTGTCTCACCTGCGATCATATGACCACCAGTATTCTCCCACTTGCCAGGTGCATAACGTTTCTGGCTGCTGCGTTTTGTAAGGAGAATCTTCTTCTCGCTATCAATGACCCAGATCCCAACACAGTACAGGCAATATCCCTGTGGAACTGTCTCACCTGCCTGAATGGTCTTTCCTGTTTTTCTGCCTTGTTGATCATACAAATCCCATTTTTCCTGTTTTGCCTGCATCGTGTTTTCCTCTCTTCCTCTTTTCTTCTTGTTCTCTTCTACTATTTTCCAACGTTTCCAAATAAGTCTACTAGGAGTTGATCGTTTTGTCAATATATGATATGATGGCTTTAAACGAAAATCGTACATTCAGGCGATTAAAAAGGAAACTTATTAAAAACAAAACTATTTACGAGGGGGTCTTTTACTATGGATTTTTCTTTCTCACCAGAAACTGTTTCTGCATGGCGTGAAGGTCATGTTATGAATGACATCGTATTTAATCTCGGATGCTGTTGCCCCGGACAGGGCACAGAGGAAGTCTTTTCTTATATTGAAGTGATTAATTCGGACGGAAATCGTCATTATTTTTATGAGAACCAGACTGGATTTGATCGCTTTGAAAAAGATTTTCACGAGAAGCGTTTTACCTCGTTTCATGAATTCTGGACAACCGAAGAAGCTGCTGAGGAAAAACGCGATTTGTTCTCGTTTCGCTACTATGTGCGCCGCCCTGAAAGCAGCTATACAAAGATCAGCCTTGCTGAAATGGATGAATTAAAGAACCATCTTGCCACTCGCTGTCCAAGTGAGCACAAGTCCGATCGCATTACTCAGTTCCATCATTATGATCGAAGCGTAAACTATCATGAAGAAGACACCATTGTCTGAACTACAGACAAATCAATAATTTCAAAAAATCAAGAATTCAAAAAGAAACACATCCGACTTGAACCAGACAATATTTTTTCACTGGTCACAATTCGGATGCTTTTTCATGCTTCTTTCTATCAAATCTGGCAGAGTACCACGTCCATAGGAACTACGCACCGCATGGGCGTGGAGACTTCATTTCTTTATTAAAAACTTGTGCAAAAAAGCTCGTGACTTCAGTCAGAAGTTATCGACGCATTTCATACGTTACTTACTCAACAGTCACAAGCTCATACTCTCTGCTGCCATATCCAAGTGCTGCCGCAGCCTCGATGGTGTGAACACCATTTCTGCTCTCAACACGCTCCAGAAAATGCTTCTGACCCGGATCGTCGGTTGCTGCATAAACAAGATCAATGCAAGCCTGATCAATTGCGATTGGATCAAGGGATACCAGAATACCGATATCCTTCATGCACGGATCCTCTGCTACGCTACAGCAGTCACAGTCTACAGACATATTCTTCATAACATTGACATAGACGATATTGCCCTTGAAATACTCAACTACAGAAGATGCCGCATCTGCCATAGACTCTAAGAAAGAATCGTGATCTGCAGTCCACTTCTCCTCCGGCACACCAGCACCATGGATATAAGCCTTTCCGAAAGAAGATGCACAACCAATGGAAAGCTGCTTTAATGCTCCGCCGTATCCGCCCATCGGATGACCCTTGAAGTGTGACAATACAAGCATGGAGTCATAATTTGCCATGTCCTTTCCAACAAAGTTCTTCTTAATCATCTTTCCGTTTGGAATGCTCAATTCCAGATCTGGTCCCTCTGCATCCATCAGATCAACATCAAAATAGCGGTCCCAGCCATGCTCTTTCATCAGCAGTCTATGCTTTTCGGTTGTGTTTCTTGCGCCATCGTATGCGGTATTGCACTCAACAACAGTACCACCAACCTTCTCGATTACCGGACGCCAGAAATCTGGTCCAAGGAAGTTCTGATTCCCCTTTTCGCCAGAGTGAAGTTTCACTGCCACCTTTCCAGTCAGCTCCTTGCCAGCCATCTCATATAGCTGTACTACTTTTTCAGGTGTAATTTCTCTTGTAAAAAATACTTTTGCCATCGTTTTCTCCTCTCTTTTCGTGATTGCCCAAACGGTCTGATTTTATTATACAAACTTGAAGTCGACTTTAGTCAAGTGTTTTTTGTGATATTTCTATAAAAAAGCAATTTATATCGTTGCAAAGCCAAATACCACAAACAGGTACAGCCCATTTAACTAACTTATGACCTGCTCGACTAACAGTTACGATCCACTAGACTTATAGTGACGTACTCCTACACGCCACAGCACATAACACGGAATCAAAAAGAGCACTGCAAATAGTGGTACCACCATATTCCAAAGGGAATCGGTTCTTCCCAGCAAATATAAGAGCGGATAATACTGAATCAGCGCATATGGGACGATAATCGTGCAAAATTGCAGCATCCGTTTTCCATAAATGCCAATCGGATATTTGCCATACTCTCGCGCACCATCCGTTAGTATATTCATAAACTCAAGACCGTCAAGCGTAAAGAAGCAAAGTGCCGCATAGACCATAAACAATCCAGAAAATACAGCAACTCCGCCAATCAACATAAAGAGGACGGTTATCACGCGTGTGAGATTCCAGTCAATATGTACTGTCATGACGCCATAGATAAATAAAATCACTGCTTGAAAAGTACGTCCACATCTTGACAATTCAAATTTGTTTCCAAGCACCTGCAAGATTTCATTTCGCGGTCGTACCAGCACGCGATCAAATTCGGCGAAGCGTACCATTCCAGAAAAGCTGTCAAAGCCTCTGGCAAACATTTCTGCTAAGGAAAATTCAACCAGAATCAGTGCATAGCAAATCAGCACCTCACTGTAGGTAAAACCTTTGACTTTATGAAAGCGCTGAAACATGAAGGTAATTCCTGCAAATACATTAAAGGAAAATAGAAATTGTCCCAGTGTTGTCAGAAAAAAGGATGTCTTGTACTGCATCGTACTGCGAATGTGAATGCTAATATAATGGCAATACAATCTCACCGCAGAAACTTTCTTATCATTCTTACGTTTCATTTTCTCTTCCATGACTCACCCTCCCTGTACAATCAATTTCTTTTCGGCAAGCCGGGCAAATTGCCAGCCGCCTCCGACAAGCACAATAAGCCAGAAGATCTGAAGAAAAATCGCCTCTGCCATGGCACGTCCTTCCAGATCACCCGAATAAATTCGCAGCGGCACATTCTGCATCGCTGCAAACGGAAGCACATTTAACACGCGCTGTACCGCCTCCGGCATAAACGGAAGTGGCACGATCTGACCCGACAAAAGCTCACATGCCGATGCATAAAAGATGCGAATGCCTTGTGCAGAAATGGTAAAGCAGCAACAGGTATAAATAATGACACCAATTGCAACCGTTACCAGTGTTCCAAGTATCAGTGTTAAGAAAAACAAGAAAAATGTCATTGGATTTTGCGGAAGCATCAACCGATACGGCTTTGACAAAAATAACGCCACGGCTAAAATTGGCACACAGCGAAGCACTGCCTTTGATACACGGTTTGCTACACTTCTTGCAAACCACATGGAATAAATATGTACAGGACGACACATCTCATACGCAATATTTCCGTCCACAATAGACGAAAAAATCTCCGCTTCCATCATCCACGCCATAAACAGTGCAAGAAATGCCTGCTGCAACCAAAGATAGCTGGCAACGGCTTCAAAGCTCATCGGAAAGGCAGATGCATCTGCCTGATAAAATGCCCGAAAGACAAGAAGTTCCATAAATCCCCATGTAAACTGGGTGACAACACCAGCTGCTGCCGCTGCGCGATATTGTAATCCCATCAAAAAACGCATGCGAAAAAAAGAGAGAGACTTTTTCATTTGATTCATCTCCCCTATTAAATCTCAAGGCTGCGATACAGCTTTGCAACGGCCTCGTCCATAGATGCTGCACCCTTTTTTAGTTCCTGCGGACTGCCGTCCATCAGAATGCGCCCTTTTCCGATCAACAGAATGCGATGTGTGAGTGCCTCGATGTCCTGCATATCGTGAGTGGTCAATAGTACGGTTGTTTTGTGGATTTGATTGAGCTGTTTAATGAAATCACGCACGGCAAGCTTCGACACTGCGTCGAGTCCGATCGTCGGCTCATCCAAGAAAAGAATGCTTGGACTGTGAAGAAGCGATGCTGCAATCTCACAGCGCATTCGCTGTCCAAGCGAGAGCTGTCTTGCCGGTGTCTTTAAAAGCTCGGATAAGTTTAGAAGTTCCGTCAATTCTTCGAGATTCTTTTGGTACATTGTCTGTGGAATGGAATAAATGTCCCGAAGCAGTTCAAATGAGTCGATTACCGGCACATCCCACCAGAGCTGACTTCGCTGTCCAAATACGACACCGATATCCTTTACATAGGAAATGCGATCCTTCCATGGAATGTTTCCGTTGACGACACAGGTACCCTCATCTGGTGTTAAAATACCACTGAGTACCTTAATGGTTGAACTTTTTCCAGCCCCGTTTGGTCCAATGTAACCGATCATCTCTCCATCTTCGATCTGAAAACTGATGTGGTCAAGTGCATGAATCTCTTCGTATTCACGCCGAAATAAGCTGCGGCAGGCTTCTCTCATGCCTGCTCTTCTTTTTGCGACCTTATAGGTCTTACATAAATTTTGTACTGTAATCATCGTACTTCCTCCTGGTAGTCATACAAAATGAATCACTGTCCGCACACGTTTGTGTGAACTGTATCTTGCCAAGTAGGTCTGTCTTTTATGGATTTTGCCATAAAAATACCTATCTGATCCGGTTTGTCCCGCCTTCGGGCCCGTCCGTTCTAGGGTTTGTCCGTTCTCGTACATGCTGTACACTCTTTTGCAAAAGGACTTTTATCATAGCGCATTTTAGGGTATCTGTCAAGAAATACGACAAAATCTGCAAAAATATGTAGGATTACGAAAAGCCCTTCGCTGACGAAATCATCATCGAAGGGTTCTGCCGTAAACTGCAACCTTTTATTAACGAACAATCGCCGCTTTTAATTCCTCTGGAGAATGAATCTCGTATGGATGACGATTTAATCGAATGGTTTGATGAGCACACGCACCCGTCTCTTTTGATGTAAGCGTCTGTCCACAAAATGCAGCCCAAACCATCTCCTTTGGCACGCCATAGCGCTGCAAGGCAAAGACTTCCTCGTATTCGTGCGCTAACAACTTCGGATCGGAGTAAAAATCAGTACCGCAGGTCATGCGTACACCTTCTCTTACACAATATCCCACTGCCTTTTGATGTGCCAACACAGCCGGACGCGCATGCTCTGCAAAAAATGGTGCTACCTGCATGGGATTACCATCTGCGGCAAGCAGCTGATATACGGATGCTGTTGGCACATAAAGAATGTTGCCTGCGGCAAGACCATAAGCCTGTCGTTCATTCATGTAAATGCCATGCTCAACCGAATCGACACCCGCCTCGATGCACCAGTTCAGACTGTCCCCGCCCCAAGTATGAACCATGACAAGCTTTCCTGCTGCATGATACTCCTGTACCAACTTAAAGAAGGTTTCTTTTTTCATCGTTGGTGTGAGCACTTTTTCTGGCGGTGCTCCGACACCGCCTGTCGCAAAGATTTTGACCCAGCAGGCTGGGCGTGTCTTTGCCTGTGTCTGAAATGCATTGTTCTCTGCATTTTCACCACTCACCATTCCGCAGCACGCAACGACTGAAAGCGCATGCTCTGTGGCACTTTGTTTCCACTCCTCTGTCCGAATACTCTCAAGCCCACCTGCATCACGAACCATGCGAAAGCCCATAGCAGATAGTTCACTCAGACAATATTGAATGCGACTTTCAATGTCCTGCATACTTCTTTTTTCCTGATCGTCATGATCAAAATCCGTCCATCCCGCATGAAGATGAAAATCAACAAAGCCCGGGATCTCATATTGTACCTGACTAATATCGCTTGAATGATTTGCATCATTTAAACAATTTCGATCATCTGAACAATTTGGAGCATTTAAGTTCTTTGGAGCATTTGGATGATTTGCATGATCTACGTAAATTTCCTTTATCCAGTTTGCTTTCTTTTCCATAGTTTCACCTGTTTCCTCTCATTTTTCACAGTCCACTTCTTTACTCCAGATACGGCAACTTTGGCACACTGTCAAGCAACAGCCTTCCATATTCGGTCTTCGGATTTGCAAAAAATTCCTCTTTTTCTCCAATTTCCTCAATTCTGCCATCCTTCATAACCGCCACCTCATCGCAAATATCATAGATAACACCCATATCATGAGAAATAAACAGAATCGTCAGACCCATCTCCTGCTTTAACTCTTTGATGAGCTGTAAAATACGCTGCTGCACGGATACATCAAGTGCACTGGTCGGCTCATCTGCAATCAAAAATTTTGGTGAAACACAGAGCGCTCTCGCTAGTGCAATTCGCTGTTTTTGTCCACCGGAAAAAGATGACGGGAAACGCGTGAGTGTGTCTTCTGGAAGTTCCATACGCCGCACCCATTCCTGACAAGCCTCTTTTACATGTGCCCGATCTGTAATTTTGTGAAACAGCATGGCATCCGACAAAATTGTTCCGATCGTGTGCTTGGGATTAAGTGACCCTTCTGGATTCTGGAATACCATCTGAATTTTTTGTCGCTGCATGCGTGTCTGGCGGGAGCGATTTTGCCACATGCCCCTTCCAAAAGCACCGTTTTTATCGTGACCAATCGTATGATACCCTGTCATAAGTGGCTCGCCTTCAAAGAAAATCTCACCTTCGTCTTCTTTGAGCAGCCCAGTAATAACCTTTGCGAGTGTAGACTTTCCAGAGCCAGACTCTCCGACCAGACCAAGAACTGTGTTTGCTTTTACAGTAAGACTTACATCTTTTAATGCAGGGAAATCCTTATAGGACACCCAAATATTTTGGATTTCCAACAATGTATTTTCCATTTTACTGTCTGCTTTATTGTTCATTGTACTGTCCATCTACTCACGCTCCTTTCGATTTGGGATACGCAAAATGGCAGCCAAAAGTTGCTTTGTATACGCATTCTGTGGTGCCAGAAGTAGTTTCTTTGTATCGGCACTCTCCACGATTTTTCCATTCTGCATGACAGCAAGGCGACTGCAAATGCTTGCCGCCACTGCCAGATTGTGCGTGACAAATAAAATGGCAAAGTTCATCTCTTTCTGTAAATTCTGAATCAAATCCAGTGTCTGCTTTTGAACTGTCACATCAAGCGCTGTGGTTGGCTCATCGCACAAAAGTACATCTGGATTGCAGGCAAGCGCCATGGCAATTAAAATTCGCTGGCACTGTCCGCCAGAAAGCTCGGATGGCAAACGATCTTTTTTCGAAAGCTCCTCTGGAAGCCCAAGACGCGTAAGCAGTTTCTCTGCCCGAAGGCGCGCCTCCTTTTTAGAGACGTTCTGTCGAGTCATAACAACCTCTGTCAGTTGTTTTAATACGGGATAGAGTGGATCAAGTGCGCTCATCGGATTCTGGAAAATCATTGCCACATTGCCGCCTATCTGCTTTTTTTCATACTGTTCTTTTAAATTGCCTGGTAATAATCCGACTATACTTTTTAGCGTCAACGTTTTTCCCGAACCGGATTCTCCGACAAGACCAAGCGTCTCCCCGCGCCGTAACTGCAAAGAAAGATGATCGACTAAAAGTCGGCCATCTTTTCCTGTCACTGTTAAATTTTTTATAGATACTATAGGTTCAATGGAATTTGTCTGCATGTCCATAGGTAAAATCCTTTTCTATAACTATTTTGCTTTCTGCCAACCGCTTCTGTTAAACTACAATTTCTATCGAAATCGATCCGCCAAGCCATCCCCGATAAAAGAGAGTGCCACTCCGGTATACACAACAAACATACCCGGCAGCACGGAAAGCCACCATGCCGTTGTCATAAAGGTCTGTCCTTCTGAAATCATGGTTCCCCAGTCTGGTGTGGGCGGTGCAATGCCAATGCCTAGATAGCCAAGCGTTACAATGATGACAAGAAGACCAACCATATCGGTCATCAAAAGGACAATCGCCTGTGGAATGATATTCGGAAGCAGCTCACAAAACAAAATTCGAAGATCCGAATAACCAAGAATTTTTGCTGCGGCAATCCATTCCGAATTTTTGAGTGTCGCACTCTGTCCTCTCGCCACCTTGCAATAGATGAGCCAGCCAACTAACAGATAGGTAATAAAAATGCCATGAGAACCGGCACCAGATGCGAATGCAATGACAATGACGAGCAGGTAAAATGGGAACGCAATGAAGGTGTCCGTTGCCAGTCCGACCAGCCATTCAATCACACCGCCAAAATAGCCAGCTGCCATTCCAAGAAAAATGCCGATAAAAAATGGTGCGATCTCTGCCGTGACCATGATCCACAGATCGGTTCGCGCCGCATATAGCGTTCTTGTAAACAAATCTCTCCCTAATTGATCGGTTCCAAACCAGTGCTTTGCCCCAGGCTTTTGAAGAAATTCGACAAGATTTTGTTCCAGCGGATCATACGGACAGATCACAGGTGCCAGCACAGCCAGCCCGATCAGTATGCCCATCATCACAAGGCCGATGAATAACGTTGGCGCATGTGTAGTTTTTTGTTTTAATTTTTTTACTTGCTTCATAACAATATGCGCCTTCGCCCTTTCTGTTTTTATTGTGCTTTCATTTTGCTTCTATGTCATTTCTATATTGTTTCTATTTCCCTTTTTGCTATCGCTACTTTCACTCTTTTGCCATACGCGGATCCAGCTTCTTTGCAATCAAATCAACAATCAAACTGATTAGTACAACAAAAAATGCACAGTACAATGTAATTCCTTCTACAAGTGGAAAATCACGGTTTGAGATTGCTTCAAATAATAGCTTTCCAATTCCCTTTACCGCAAAAACCTGCTCAACGACAAGCGTTCCTCCGATCAAATAAGATAAATTGACAGAAAGCAGCATCAATGTCGGCACAACCGCATTGTGAAGCACATGCTTCCATAAAATCACACGCCTTGACAGCTTTGCTGCGCGAAGTGTAAGCACAAAATCGGCATCAAGCGTCTCAATCAACTGCTCACGAAGGGAACGCACGAGCGGCGGTATCTGCCCAAAGGATACCGTGATTGACGGAAGAATGAGGCTATAAATCATGCCGCCTGTGCCTTTTTTCAGTCCGCCCACCGGAAACCACTTTAAATTTACCGAAAAGATCAGAATTAAAATCAAACCGACCCAGAAAACAGGCATTCCATGAGTCACAATGGGCACAATACGAATCACATGATCCACAATGCCATCCTTATGCGTTGCCGCTGCAAAGGAAAGAAGCAATGCCGCGATAATGGAGATGGTCATCGACATGACAACCAGTAAAAGCGTCACCGGTGCATACTGTAAAATCAGACTGCGGCAGGATACGCCATACTTGATTGAATTTCCCGTATCGGCGTGTAAAAATACATTCTGTAAAAAAATCAAAAACTGTTTTCCAAGCGGATCATTTAAATGAAGCTGCTCTCTTAATTGGTTGACCGCCTCATCTGTTGCATGTTCTCCGAGTACCATGACAACTGGATCTCCTGGCACAAGACGAATCAAAAGAAAAACAGCCACCGTAACAAGCGCAATGACAAGAGCCGCCCGAAGGAGTGCTCTTGCCATCGCCTGATACGTTGTATTCGTATTTGTATTACTCTTCAAAATAAACATCCTCAAAATGTACGCTTCCGTTCGGCAAAACATTGAAGCCTTCTACATTATCACGCAGTCCAACTACATTCTCGGAATTATACAGCGGAATATATGGAACCTCATCTGCCAGAATCTGCTGCAATTCCTCGTAAACATCCGCACGGTCATCTCCATCCGGTGTTACCTGTCCCTGTCTCATCAGATCTGCTGCGGTCTCATTGTTGTAGGAAGTCCAGTAGCACTTGCTCCATCCATCCGGATCAACCTGAAATGCAAAAATGGAGTTGGCATCCGGGTAATCAGCTGTCGCACTGTTGATCATCATAGAGAAATTCAGATCACGAAAATCTGCTCGGAATGTGGAAATTTCCTGTGCATTGATCTCAATGTTGATGCCAATCTGTACACCTGCCGCCTGAATGATCTGTGCCTCCTGAAGACGTGTATTATTTCCGGATGCGATGCTGATCGTGGTATCAAATCCATCCGGATATGCAGACTGTGCTAATTCTTCCTTAGCTGCATCGATATCATAAGCAAGTGCATTTACGGTATCATTTGTCTGATACAAAAGAGCACGTGGCAAAACGGTATTTGCGATCTCTGCATAGCCAAAGGTCAATGCCTGTGTCAAGGATTCTCTGTCGATTGCCATCGCCAGTGCGCGGCGAACATGCTCATCACTGAAATGCTCATCCAGTGTATTAAAGAACAGTTCTTCTACATTGTAGCTGAAGCTGGTAGCCGTTGTGGTTTCTGCATTGCCATCAACGGTTGCCGCATTGCTTAAGGAAAGATCCTCAATTCCATCAATCTCGCCTGCAAGCAGCTGGTTTAATGCCTGATTGTCATCGTCCACTACCTTATAGACTAACTCATCCAGATACGGCTTTCCTTCCTGCCAGTAATACTCATTCTTTACGAAAGTCAGATCCCCAGACGGATCCCACTCAGATACAACAAATGGACCAGTTCCAACTGGATTTTTGAAGAACTCTTCCTCAGTCTTTCCGCCGAAATCCTTTGGAATAATTCCATTTGAGAAGTTTGCAAGTTCCGATAAAAATGGTGTATATGCAGTTCCAAGTGTGATCTGCACGGTCTTCTCGTCGAGTGCCTCTACAGAAGTTACATCTGCTTCGATCGGAAGGGAACCACCCACCTCAAGATGACGTTCAATGGAAAACCTGACATCCTCTGCCGTTACATCTGTTCCATCGCTAAACTTCAGACCATCACGCAGTGTAAAGGTATAAACCAAACCATCATCGCTGATCTCATGGCTTTCTGCCAGCCAATCGGTAATATTACCATCATTATCAAATGTTACCAATGACTCAAAAACCTTGTCGATTGCAAATGCATTGTTGGAGGTAATCTCCTGATGAAGATCAAAAGAGGTCGTAGAATCGGCTCTGGCATAGGTGAAGGTTCCACCGGAAACTGGCTCCTCATCCGCAAAAGCAAGTGTGCTTGCCCCAAGACTGAAAACGGCTGCTGCCGCTACTGCTGTAAGAATGTGATGTTTTCTCATAATCGTACCATGCCCTTCCATTCCCTGAAATGAGCTTTCAATCTCTCTTATCAACAGGGAACCGTTATAGTAGTTTAACTACTTGAACTCTATCATACCATGTTATTTTTTTCTGTCAACAACATAAAAAAGAGAATTTTCCTATATTTTGTTATAGGACATTCTTATATCAATATGATTTTATATAGGTCTTTACTGCTGCTTGCGAACATTTACATAGTCAATGGTTTTGTTATCTGGAATTTTATTGTCTAGCATTTGTTTCCTTTCGTTGTCTGCGGCTTCCATCTCGGATAAATCATCCACGCGGCGATTCCGATCACGACAAGTACGCGCAGCGCCCACAGCAGATACTCGTCCACCGAATAATACGCCTCGCCCTGCTCATACGGTGACAACGATACAGAAATCAAAACATGATGCAGCAGAAAAATCTCATACGAATACTTTGAAAGCACACCGACAAGCTTTTTTAAAATTACACATGGTACATTTTTCACGCGTTCAAGAGCATTTTAGATTCGCCCCTCCCTCTTCGCTTGTGCCTTTGAATAGCCACAGCCACAATAGCTCTGACGATATAGGTTATGCTCCTTTGATAACTCTACGGAACGCTTGTAGCCGTTCTTTTTTTTGAAATCCGAAAACAACCATGCAATGCCATACTTTTCTCCCACTTCTCCACCGATCTCATTTAACTTTTCCGCATTTTTCATCGGACTAATGGACAGTGTCGTTGTGACATAGTCAAAACCTTTCTCTGCTGCAAGCTTCGCAGCTTCCTCGATGCGCAGCCGATAACAGGCAAAGCATCGTTCACCGCCCTCATCCATCTGCTCCATTCCCTTTGTGATCTCGAAAAATCGCTGTGGGTCATATGTTCCCTCTACGAGCTGAATCGGATAAACCGTGTCTAATTCTGAAATCAGACGTGCCTGCTCGGCGACACGCTTGCGGTACTCGGCTTCTTCTGTGATATTTGGATTATAATAAAATACGGTAATCTTAAAGTACTTGGACAGATATTCTAACACGTAGCTGCTGCACGGTGCACAGCAGCTGTGCAAAAAAAGGGTCGGGACATGCCTGGCTTTTATCTCTTTGTCAATCGTCTCTTCGAGACACTTCTGATAGTTGATTTTATTCATAAAGTTTTGTTTGGTTCCTTTCTTTTGTTTTCTTGTCTTTTTTGCTTAACTCCATTATAATAAATTCCAGGAAAAAAGAAAGGAGTTCTTTTATTATATGGAAACAAAACTTGTTCTTCTCGGAACAGGGACGCCGAATGCCTGCCCAAATGCAAGCGGCCCATCCGCAGCAGTTGTCGTTGGAAATCGCGCGTATCTGGTTGATTTTGGGCCGGGCGTTGTCCGTCAAGCCTCCAAGGCCTATTTTAATGGGATTGATGCACTTCGCCCAGATCTTTTATGCACGGCATTTTGCACCCATCTGCATACGGATCACACTGCCGGCTATGCGGATCTGATCTTTACACCATGGGTACTCGAACGTGAGACACCGCTTAAGGTATTTGGACCAAAAGGCTTACAGCATATGACTGACCATATCTTGGAGGCTTATGCTGCCGATATTGATTTTCGCATTCACGGATTTGAAAAAGCAAATGAAAATGGCTATAAGGTAGATGTGACCGAAATTGAAAATGAAAAAAATCCTGGGATCATCTATCAGGATGACTATGTGAGCGTGGAGGCCTTCCCGGTCAGCCACGGCACACTGACCTGCTATGGCTATAAATTCGTAACAGCAGATCGCACGATTGTGATCAGTGGGGACACAGCGCCTCTTGAACTGGTGGCCAAAAAAGCTGCCGGATGCGATATTTTGCTTCATGAGGTCGAATATGCCGCCGGTATCTCCGCACGCGAGCCAAAGTGGCAGAAGTACCACAGAGAAGTACATACACTGAGTACCGATCTGGCATGGGTGGCACAAAAGGCACAGCCGAAGCTGCTTGTTACGTACCACCGCATTTACCATATGAATATTCAGGATAATCACAAGAATCTCGCGGCAGAGATGGCTCGCCGAGATGAAGCGATTTTGGATGAAATTAAGGCCGCTGGGTATGAGGGATATACCGTAAACGGAAAAGACTTGGATGTCTTTTAATGATGTGGTGGTTACCCGGTAACATTGCTACCCGGTAAGTTTGCGAAAGGCGGTCTCGACGAAGTGTTTGTCGGCGTCCCTTGTTCCCGCGGTGCCTTCCACGCACCTTTTTGTCTTAGTTACTTCATAAGCCCGCTCCCACACGGACACGCCTCGTAAAGCACATTCGTCTCGCCTCCGTTTACACTACAATACTAACTTGCAGTCATTCAAAAACCTTTACTGAGCAAGAAATTCTAGTATTTCATCTGCTGCTCCGATACGTGATATACACGTCGGTACAGCAGATTTTTTATTTTCTGATATTCAGTTCCCGTAATTGTTCTCTGATAAGTCATAATACGAAGTGGAATCGGTTTTCTTCCCGGAGCAATGGATGGCTGTATATATAGATACTCATTAAAGCAAAATCCATTTCGCTCATAAAAACTAATACGTCGTTTTTCAAGCTCGCCTTCTGGTAACTCGACTTCAAGGCAAGTTAATTTATTTGCCTGAGTAAGAATCTCCTGCAGCATACGTCCTCCAATACCACCATTTCGTACTTTGCTACTTACTGCAAAATGTTCAAAATAAAGAACGTCATCAAAATCCCAAGCGGATAAAAAGCCATCTATTTCTTTTGTTTCTGCATTTCTATGTATAAACACTTTATATTCTGGATTTTCAAATAATTGCTTCTGACCTTCATAACCTCTATATTCATCCTCTGGAAAGCTCATTTCCATAATTGCATACATCGGATCGAAGTCCTGTAAATTTAAAAGTTCTATCATTATTTTCCCTTTCTTTCAATTAAGCTTATAGTTAATAACTCCACCGGAGAAATCAACGCATTATTTACGCCAAAACTTAAAATATTTGTAAAAATAAGTGTATTGGCAAATCCACACAAGCCCTTTACGAAAAATGCGCAGACTGCCGCAATGATCCATAGTAGCATAGGCTCTTTCTCCTTATATGTCTCTCCTTTATTTTAATGCTGTTTCGTAGTGTAGTTCAATATATTGAACTTTCAAAATATTGCTTGAACTGTCAATCTTATCGTGTTATAGTGTCCTTTGTAAAATTTGAACGAACAAGAAAGAGGACTTTTTATGCTTCAATTTATCGAGACCGTCAACTCGGCCGTGAACAATTTTATCTGGGGTGTTCCGGCTATGGTCTGCATCTTTGGCGTTGGTCTTTATCTGAGCCTTCGCACCCGTTTTCTCCAGATCCGAAAATTCCCCTACGCAATTAAAACAACACTCGGACGAATGTTTCGCAAAAAGAATGCTTCCGACGGTGCGCTGACGCCATTTCAGGCAGTATGTACCGCACTGGCCGCTACAGTCGGCACTGGAAATATTGCCGGCGTTGCCGGAGCTCTTGCCATCGGCGGACCTGGTGCCATTTTCTGGATGTGGGTTTCCGCAATCCTTGGTATGTGTACAAAGTTTGCAGAGGTTACACTGGCAGTTCATTTCCGTGAGAAAAATGCAGATGGAGACCTGGTCGGCGGTCCGATGTATTACATAAAAAATGGTCTTGGCAAACGCTGGATGTGGTTGGCTTATCTGTTTGCCGCATTCGGTGTGCTGACCGTTTTTGGAACCGGAAATGCCACGCAGGTCAATACCATCACGACTGCTATCAATTCTGCACTTTTAGACTTCAGCATAATCTCAGCGGATGCCGTATCAACATCGAATCTGATCATTGGTTTGATCATGGCCGCACTGGTAGCATTGATTCTTTTGGGCGGTGTACAGCGCATCGGTCATGTAACCGAAAAGCTCGTTCCATTTATGGCATTGCTGTACATTTTGTTAGCTTTGGGTGTTATTGTGCTGAATATCGGCTCGCTGCCTTCTGTTTTTGCTTCTATTTTTGAAGGTGCCTTTCAACCGTCTGCTGTGACGGGCGGCATCGTTGGAAGCATGTTTACCAGCATGAAAAAGGGTGTGTCCCGTGGTATTTTCTCCAATGAGGCCGGTCTTGGTACTGGTTCGATTGCCCATGCGTGTGCCGATACCAGAAAGCCTGTTAAGCAGGGAATGTTTGGTATCTTCGAGGTCTTTACTGACACTATTGTAATCTGTACACTGACTGCTCTTGTTATTCTTTGCAGCGGTACTTCTATTGAGTATGGTGCTGCTGCCGGTGCTGAGCTTACCATCTCCGGCTTTACTACTGTATACGGAAGCTGGGTTTCCATCTTTACCGCAGTTGCCATGTGCTGCTTTGCTTTTTCTACCATCCTTGGCTGGGGATTGTACGGTGCCCGCTGCATCGAATTTCTATTTTCCGAGAAAATCATTAAGCCTTTTATGGTAGTCTATTCCCTTGTTGCCATTGTAGGTGCAACGGCAAATCTCGGTCTGATGTGGAGCATTGCCGAAACCTTCAATGGTCTGATGGCAATTCCGAACTTGATTGCATTGTTCCTGTTATCTGGAACTGTAGTTCGTCTGACGAAAGAATATTTTGCGACGGAGGGTGCAAAATAAGAAAGGCACTCTTTGCAATTGTGTTTTTGTGCCTAGCGAAACAATTCTGAATCATTTCAACAAAATGGAAAGAAACAACAAAACAGGCATCTCTGACCAGAATTTCAATCGGTTGGAGGTGCCTATTTTTTCATCTCATAGCTTCTTTTCAAGGCACTTATTCAAAAAGCCTCGTTTAAATTTGCCATCACAAATGAACGGATCAAGTAATGGCATCCTAATACGTGTTATTATGATCCACTTTTCAATTCGCATCAGCTTAACTCAAACATACCGTGATACAGCTGATAATACTTTCCTTTTTGCTCCAGAAGGTCATCGTGATCGCCTCGCTCGACGATCTCTCCATGCTCAAGGACCATGATCGCATTGGAATTGCGCACGGTACTCAGACGATGCGCGATTACAAAGACGGTTCTTCCTTCCATTAACTGATCCATACCTTTCTCGATCAGCGCCTCAGTACGGGTATCGACAGATGAAGTTGCCTCGTCTAGAATCAACACCGGCGGATCGGCGACTGCTGCACGCGCGATCGCAAGAAGCTGACGCTGACCCTGCGACAGATTGGCACCATCGGCCGTTACGAGGGTATCGTAGCCATGTGGAAGACGGCGGATAAAGGAGTCCGCATTTGCAATCTTTGCCGCCTTCTCGATCTCCTCCTGCGTCGCATCGAGCTTTCCAAAGCGGATGTTTTCGGCAACCGTTCCGGTAAAGAGGTGCGTATCCTGAAGAACGATACCAAGCGAATGACGAAGCGCATCCTTTTTGATGTCACGCACGTTGATTCCATCGTAAATAACAGAACCATCCTGCACATCATAGAAACGATTGATCAGGTTTGTGATCGTGGTTTTTCCGGCTCCAGTGGAACCAACAAATGCAATCTTCTGACCCGGCTTTGCATACAGACTGATCTGCTTTAAGATCATTCGATCATCATCATAACCAAAGTCTACATGATCAAATCGCACATCTCCCTTTAATTCAACCAACGTGCCGTCCGGCTTTTGCCAGGCCCAAAGACCCGTCTTTTCCTTCGTTGGAATCAATATGCCGTTTTCCTTTTTGACGCGGACAAGATCGGTTTTTCCTTCGTCAACCTCCGGCTCCATATCCATTACCTTAAACACACGCTCGGCTCCGGCAAGTGCAGCTAATAAGAAATTGCTCTGCTGTGTAAACTGGTTGATCGGAAGTGCCGCCTGACGAACAAAGACTAGGTAGCTTGCTAGGCTTCCCAGATCGGTGTGACCATTTAAGGCTAACAGACCGCCTAGTACGGCAACGATTGCGTAGTTAATATAGGAGATGCTGACAACCATCGGAACCATTGTAGCGGCATAGCCCTGTGCGCCGGTTCCTGCTTTTCTAAGTTCTTCGTTCTTTGCACAGAATTCCTCAAAACTCTTCTGCTCGTGATTAAATACCTTAATGACCTTCTGACCGCTGATCATCTCCTCGATGTAGCCGTTTAACTCACCGAGGCTGGCCTGCTGTTTTCCATAGTACTGCTTGCTTCTCGCGCCGCTGAAACGGATGTACCAGAACATAAAGCCGTAGCAAACGGTTACGATTAAGGACAGCTTCCAGTTTAAAATGTAGAGAATCAGAAGCGTTCCGACCATCTGAATAAAGGTCTGAATAACCATCGCGAAGCTGTTGTTAAGCGCATCGGAAATCGTGTCGATATCGTTTGTAAACAAGCTCATGATATCGCCGTGCTTTCTCGTATCAAAAAACTTGAGCGGAAGCTTCTGCACATGAGCAAACAGATCGTGACGGATATCATAGATTACGCGCTGCGCAACCTTTACCATCGTCTGGGAATAGCCCCACGCGGAAAGCGCACCGATTCCAAAGATCACGGCGGCAATTACAACACCTGCAACCAATGTGGACACCTTGCCATCTGCAAGATTATTTACAACTGGACGAATCATATAGGTGCCGAGAAGATTGGCAATTGCGCTGATGCTGACAAGAACGGCTACCACAAACAGCATTCTCTTGTGGCGTCCCAAATACGATAAAAATACGCGAAGCGTCTGGCCAAGATTCTCAGGTCGTTTGTTATTCTGCTGCTTTGCCATCGTCATCGCCTCCCTTCATCTGTGATGCATAAATTTCCTGATAGATCGGATCATCGGCCAACAGCTCTTTATGCGTTCCAACACGGTGAACCGTTCCATCGTCAAGAATCACGATCTGATCGGTATTCATAACGGAGGTGATACGCTGTGCAATGATGATTTTCGTCACATTCTTGTAATCGGCAAGCGCCGTTCGTATTTTCTTTTCTGTTGCCGTATCGACTGCACTGGTAGAATCATCAAAAATTAAAATTTTTGCACTTCCAAGGAGAGCACGCGCAATACAAAGACGCTGCTTCTGTCCGCCAGACAGATTATTTCCCCCCTGCTCAAGCATCGTGTCCAGACCATCCGGCATCCGGCTTAAAAATTCATCCGCGCAGGCTGCACGGCATGCCTGCCAGATCGTCTCATCGTCTGCCTGTGGATTGCCCCACTTTAAGTTATCGCGTACCGTTCCAGAGAACAGCACGTTTTTCTGAAGCGTAATGTTTACACTATCGCGAAGCGCACTCAGATCATAATCGCGCACATCGATACCGCCGACACGGACAACACCTGTTGTCGCATCGTACAGACGCGGAATCAGCTGAACAAGTGTCGTCTTTGCCGAACCTGTGGTACCGATGACACCGATTGTCTGGCCTGCCGGAATATGAAGATCGACATTCTCTAAGGCATATTCGCGGGCATCCTCGCGGTATTTAAAGGAAACATGATCAAAATCAATGCTGCCATCCTTGACTTCTTTCACACCATTTTCGGGAGATGTCAGGACAATATTCTCATCAAGCACCTCTGCAATACGGTGCGCACTGGCAAGTGAACGTGTCAGAAGAAGGAATACATTGGCAAGCATCATCAGGGAATTGATGACCTGCATAACATAGCTTAAAAATCCAGTCAGATTTCCGACTGCCAGCTGGGATTTTAAAATCATATTGCCGCCAAACCACAAAATCAGAACGATCGTGGTATACATGACACCCTGAAAGGCAGGAAGATTTAACACGGCATAATGAAAAGTGGTTTCACTCGATTTTGCCATGTCACGGTTTACCTGTTCAAATTTCTCCTCCTCATACTCGTCACGGACAAATGCTTTGACGGCACGAATTGCAGTAAGTCCTTCCTGCACCACCTGATTTAAGCGGTCCATGATGCTTTGCAGTCTGGTGTACATCGGCGCAACCTTGCGCACGATCAAAAACAGAATAATCGCCAGAATCGGCGTGCAGACAACAAAGACAAACGCTAGCTTCGGATTCATATAGAAGGAAAGACCGATTCCCATGATCAGAAGGGACGGACCTCTGGTGATCGGACGAAAGCCCGAAATAATCATATTTTGAAGTACATTGACATCAGTTGTCATTCTCGTGATCAGAGACGAGGTCACAAAATGGTCCAGATTGGAAAACGCATACTGCTGTACCCTCGCATACTCTGCTTTTCGGATCTCAGCTCCCCATCCATACGAGGCCTTTGCCGAAAAGTGTGCATACGCAAGACCGGTGATAAGTGCACCGAGCGCAAGCAACGCCATCTGAACTCCTTTTATATAGATGTAATGGACATCGTGATTTGCCACTCCGATATCAATTAAGTTTGAAATCATGATCGGGATAAACAGCTCGAAACCAGTCTCGATCATGACAAACAGCGCGCCGAGAATCATGTCCTTTTTGTAAGGACCCATGTACCCGAACAGACGCTTCATATCTTTCATAAAATTCAACTCCTTTGCTCGTTTTTACATGGTTCATTATACAGCAAAGGAGTTTTTTTTGACAATATGCTATTTTTACGGTCTTTTGGGTTTTTTTGACCTTATCTTCTCTCATATTGCATGGCGCGCTCGTATGAGTAGCCACGATCCGGGCGAAGTGGTTTTGGTTCAAGTGAGAAATATACAATCCCGTTTTCTTTGATGTTTAGGTCAATTGAAATTTGTGGCTGTTGTGATTCTTGCAGCGATTGTCGTGATGACTGTCGCGATAATTGCTGTGATTGTTGTGATTCTGGTGTCGATACAGGTGCAATACGCTCGGTGCGAATCTGTGGGCGGGCTGCCTGCTGCAAAAGATCAATTTGATCCTTTGTCGGGTTCGCAGGCTCTCCCATATCGTGCCATGCCTTTAATGGATTACAGGTTTCTTCATCGACTGTCTGAGTCAAAAACAGATATGCATCTGTGGAAGCTGTCTGTGTAGTTGGTATCATAAGATTTAAGCAACTATCTTTCCCTGAGCGCATCCTTGTCGCATTCCATGCAATTCCACGATAAGCGCCATCTTCGTATTTCATTACAACACATGTATCGTCCTTGTAGACGCAGGTTCCACCCTCTTGTTTTAACTTTTTAAAGAAAGCAAAGGTCCAGAAGGTCGGTTTTGGAATGCAACCGTTTGCGACAAGACCAAATCCGCCGTGAAATGGAGTAAACGGCACGCCAAATTCTTCAAATACATCGCCAAACGTCCAGTAGGAATAGGATTCATTGTCATCGCCTAGGCGTGAAAGCTGCTGCGCAATGTATGCTGCGTTCTGATTGGTATCGTGAAGCGGGCAGTTTGGCACATAGGATGTATTAAACTCCGTGATATGAATCGGCAGTCCCTTGAAGCGCGGAAAACTATCAATAATCTCTCTTGTCGTATGAAGATTGGCAAAGCCCTCCTCCGGATCCATCAGCTCAATATAGTTATAGTGGCCATCCGGCTGAGGCGGCTCGGAGGTATAGTGATGGCGCGTCACAAAATCAACGGCAAGTTCCTGTTCATCACAATACATTAAGAAGGAACGAATCCAAAGCACATCCGTTCCGCCGCAGACAGCTGGGCCGCCAACCATAAATCGTCGATCTAGTTTTTTGATTGCTTCAAATGTTTTGTGAAACAATTTAAAATATTCAGGCATGTCCGCATTTTCCCAGAAACCCGGAAGATTTGGCTCATTCCACACCTCGATTGGCCATGTGACAACCTCATCAGTGGTATAACGTTCACAAAGATGAATCAAAAGAGCCGTAACCATATCCGTCCATTTTTTATAATCGGCTGGCGGTGTCGTGTTTCCCTTCCAATAAAAGATGGTTTGCGTTCCTGATGCCATTTTCTGTGGCATAAAGCCAAGCTCCAAAAATGGACGTAATCCAAGAGAAAGATAGCTGTCCATCAAACGGTCGAGATAGGTAAAATTATACTCGGATTCGCCATCTGGTGTCTCCTGATAAATACCCATATCATCGCAAAACAGGCCATGTCCACGAATATGCGAAAAGCCAATCTCCTTCTGTACAAGTGCCAGTTGCTCCTGATACTCCTTCGTCAAGGCTAATCCCATGCGGCCTGTTCCAATACAAAAATCAACCTGATTCTTAAAATCGTATTCTTTGTCGCCTGTTATCTGAATTGTTTTTTGTTCACTCATTTTCTTTTCCTCCTGCCCACAGATGAATCTGTTTTACTGGTCGTTTTGTTGTGTTCCAATCCAATTTAAAGTATCGCATAACACACATTTTTTGAGATTGGTACCTTCCATCTTCCCTTTTTAGTTCAATTGTTTCCCATTTTTGATCACAGCGAGCCTGTGCAAAAATTGTTTCTGGCCATGTCTCGTCCGCCACCTCGCTAAAAACAACCTCTGCCTGCCCAATCGGATGTACACCTTCAAGGTCTACCATGACCCAAGCATTTTTCTCGCTTGACTCTATCGTTTGATTTGTTTTTTCTGGCATCCAGCAGCCTTCATTGTCTGCTGTTACAAAATAGGGCTCATGACCAACTTTGAAGCTGCTTGCAAATACTGGATGCGTCTCGGCCTCGTCGTATTGTGCGCTGCGCTTCGGCTCACCTATTACATAGGGTGGCGGAAGCATTGGATTTAACGAAACATTTGCTGGCAATGGTGTTCCTTTTGCAAAAATGCTGATTTTGGCAGGCTTTACACCACTTGCCTCGGCACGAATCACATTTTCCCCGCCGTACCAGCTTCGAAACTCAATTGCCGCCATTCCATCCAGCATACTGCTCTTTTCTGGTGAAAACGTGATACACTTTCCTGTCGGGAAAATGCCGTCTCCTTTTACTACCGTAAGCGTCAGTTCTATCTCATTTGCGATTGGATTTCCCTCTTTATCCAAAAGCTCGGCACAAATCCATGCATCCTCCTGTCCATTTGCCGCAAACTCACTGACATCGCTGCTCAAGCGAATCTGATACGGAGTTCCTTTTTGTTTGGGCTTTGGCCCTTTCTTTCCTGTTAGGTGCTCCCGATACCAATACCAGCAGGCAAGCGGCAAACGATAATAATCAATCATGCCCATGGATCCCATACCATCAAAAATACTGCCATGATGAAAACCACACCACAAAATTTTTCCGCTGCGCCACGGATAATCCATTTCCGTACCATCCGTAAAACGTGGTTCAAATGTTCCTGGCCTCTGTTCAATGCTGCTTCCATACTCCGAAACCAGATTTGGAAAGCCCGGATCGTGATATAGCGCAGCACCATCGCCATTGTAACCTGCCAGATCACCTAACACATCAAAGCCATCCCGCTGTGCACCGCCCACTGCTGCCGGACGCGACGGATCTAGCTCATGAGAATGTTTTATCATCTTTCGAATCAATGCCTTTGCCTTGTCTTTTACCGGTTCATCCGTAAAGAAAACTTCATTGCACATGCTCCAACAGATGATTGATGGATGATTTCGCTGCGAATGAATCATTTCCTCTAGCTGGTCAAGACAGCTTTTTTCAAATGCTTCCTGATCCGACTCATTTGGTGGATACGCGCTTGCCGTCCAAAAGCCCTCCTGCTTATCACCACCGGTTCCCCAAAAGCACATCTCGGACCAGAATAAAATACCTTCCTCATCGCAAACCTGTGCAAAATAAGGGTGATGTGGATAATGAGAGCCACGAATCGTATTCATGCCACATTCTTTTATCATCTGAATGTCTCTACGAATCCCTGCGCGTGTGACAGCATCGGCCCATCCGGCATGGTCTTGATGAACATTCGCACCCAATATGGAAAAATGCTCGCCATTTAAGAAGAAGCCTTCGTCCTTGTCAAAGCGCACGGTACGAATTCCAATATTTGTGCGCACGCAGTCAAACTCGTTTCCATTTAAAAGTATACGGCTGACCACTGTGTACAGTTTTGGCATATCAGGCGACCATGGCGTAATGCCAGTTAAGAAAATTGACTGGCAAACCTCTGAATTTTGTGGGATGAATGGTCTCACACTTCTTACAAGAACTTCTTTTCCCTCACAGATACAAGTCTCAAGCATCAATGAAGCTGTCTCATCCAATTCCACCACATTTGGATTCGGTAAGGATACATCTGATCTACTTGCTATTTTTGATAAATCGAATAAACAGGATTGCTCTGCTTCCGATACATGTACCTGTGTCTCAATTTTTAACTCTGCATGCCAGCTATCATTTTCCTTCTTTAGCTGTGTTGTCTGCACAAACACACTATCTTCTTCAATATAGCTATGTCTCGTGAGAATCATCTGCACATCACGGTAAATACCGCCATTAAACTGATGCTCGCCACCACGTGGGGCAAGTGTTGCATCCCACAAATTATCCACACGGACAATCAGATGATTTTGTCCCGGATGAACGTTACTGGTAAGCTCCATTAGAAATGGCGTATAGCCGCCTCGATGCTCTCCAATCTGCTTTCCATTCAATATGACAACTGCCTTTTGAAAGACACCAAAAAATTTTAAAAGAATGCGTTTTTTACAATCCTCTTCAGACAATTCAAAACATTTGAAATAGGTTCCATATCCTACATAAAATTCCTTTTCCATAAAATAGGGAATCCCAAAGGAGTGCGGCAGGCCAATGTCCTGCCAGATATTGATCTCATCCGGTGAAGCCTCTACTTTATCGCCATAGGTAAATTTCCAATCATTATTCAATAGTCGATATTCTCTCATAGTTTTTGCTCCATAGTCTTATATCGTCCTATATAGCATTATAGCGCATCGTAGCCATATGTCATTGCACTTTTGTTTCTATTTAATGGACGATCATCACCAAATCTGATATTTTCCGGCAAGTGCTAAGAACGCAAACATATATAAGCAATTATCGTAATAGCGGCGCTTTCCTGTACGAAGCGGTGTCTCCCAAAACTTTTTTACCCACCAAAGTGCAAGGCTTACTTCATCCGATGGCTCCTCCCCATCTGATTGCAGGGAATCTTTTAATACCGCCAGACTTCCCTCTGCTGTTGTTGCAAGCAATCCGACCGGATGAAGTGCCTCCTGTTCCAAAACGGTGCCATCCACCTCATAGGTCATATATGGATTTTCTTTATTAACAACACCTAGCGTATACTGTAAACGTACTACCGCCTGTGTCTGGCCAACATCCTTATGAAACCAAGCATAATCTAGTCCGATATTTGCTGCCGTGCGGTAGGCATCGCTGTAGAACCAGTCGTGACGTCCCCACTCAAATACCTGTGTGATCGGAGAGCCATCAAACTCTGCATATTCCGGCGACATACCCGTTTTCGGATGACTGGACTGCTTCATAAATTTGCGGCTGACACGCGCAGCCTCTGCCCAGAAAGGACGGTCTTCCTCATATGCCCATTTAGCAAACAATTCATAAAAATGAGGCAAATGATACGATGGATCCGTAAACGGGGAGCCTGGCACAAATAAAATCTGTTTATTTTCCCGATTCCACATCGGTTCTCCTGCTCTGCCATTTTCTCCCTTATGAATGCAGGCGCGCAGCAGCTTTTTCGCTTCCTTTTCATAGGCAAAAATGCCTTCTCCCTCTCCCCAGCGGTGTGATGCAAAGAACAATGCCATTGCAAAATATTCTTCTCCGTCCGGTGCCGGACCATATGCATTTTTCGTGCCGTCTGTCTGGCAGGACCACGCAAAATAGCCTTCATTTTCGCCTTCTTCCATATACATATAAGTCTTTGCCCATTTCCAGAGACAGTCAAACTCTTCTTTCATGTCTAGCTGCACACAAAGCATCATTCCATAGGACATGCCCTCCGTGCGAGCATCGTTATTTCCAGTATCTTCAATGTAGGCCATGTCATCCCCCACCGGAAAATACAGCCGTTCTGTTTCATCGTAGAAAAAAGTATGAACCAGCTGTGACAGGCGTTCTGTCACCTGTGCATCGCTGATTCCAATCTCGTTCCAAATATTTCGATACTTTCGTTGTTCCATGTTTCTTTCCTCCTGATCGTTTTATTCTCACTCGCCGAAGACGCCTTCGTTGAACTTCCAAGACTTCTGTGCTATACTATAGGAAAAATCTTGAAAAGGAGCCTTCCCATGAACCCCGGCTATTTATTTTCTCTCTCCGATGCAAAACGTGATCGCTACCGCAACCAACCAGATCTTGCTAAGGGCCGCCAAATCAATGAACCTGAAGAGTACGAGCACCCACCATTTGTTGAAAATGCTGCGCTTCGCCTGTGGTACAATGAGCAGCCAGACCGCTACGTGACACACTGGCACAATGCCACTGAGATGATTACTGTTCTGGAATGCGGCTACACGGTAACGGTACAAAACCAAATTTTCCATCTTGAGCCAGGTGATATTCTAGTCATTCCGCCTGGCGCTTTGCACTCGATTCAGGGGAATCCCAAGGGAGAAGGCTCTCGTTTTATTTTTCTGTTTGAGCTGACACCATTTACTTCGATGTACGATTTTCGCTTTGTTCGGAGCGCATTTTCGAGCGCTGTTTTAATCAACCAAATGACCTGCCCGACGATTTACGAAGAAGAAATCACAGCAATCATGCAATGTGCCGAAGTTTACTGGAGCGACAGTCCCATTCGCCTGCTTCGCATTTACTCTGCACTTCTGCAATTTCTGACGCGTTACACGGAACTTTCACTCTCCGGTCAGATCAAACCAACCGATTCTAAACTTAAAAATCGCACCATCCAGACGCTCTTATCTGAAATTGAGACCGATTGTGCACACATTCCCTCACTTGAGGATGCTGCCACACAGACCGGTCTCTCAAAATTTTATTTTGCCAGACAGTTTCGCAACTGTACGGGCCATACCTACTGGGATTACATCAGCCAGATTCGGTTAAAAAAGGCTTCCCAACTTTTAGTCGAAACAGATGATGCGATCTGCAAAATTGCTCTTGCGTGCGGTTTTCACGATCTTTCTTCCTTTAATCGCAGCTTTAAAAAGAATATGGGCTGCACACCGGGCGCGTATCGGGCACAAAATAAGTAACCGTATCGGTTCGTAAAAGCGGTTCAATAATTGTTTTGTCCCACCACTAATCTAGATTCTAATAGCGTTACCCCTTCGTCGCACCGAGCGTCACACCCTTTACAAAATACTTCTGCAGGAATGGATAAACGACCAGAATTGGCGCGGATGCAACGATTGTAACAGCGGCTCGAATCGAAGTTGGTGTGATGGTGTTTGCAACCTGCTGTCCATTTCCATAGACACTTGACAGATCTCTTCCCGATTGTGTAGCCGATGACAAAAGCTTCATCATCTCATACTGAAGTGTTGTCAGGTTCTCTGCACTGGAACAATAAAGAAACGTATCAAACCACTGGTTCCATGCGCCAACTGCGCACCACAATGCAACAGTTGCTAAAACTGGCTTACAGCAAGGAAGCACAATCTGCCAATAGCAGCGAAAATGACCGGCACCATCCACCATGGCTGCTTCTGTTAAGCTCTCCGGAAGCCCCTGAATAAAGGAACGGATGACAATGATGTTGTACACGCTGACAAGCCCCGGAACAACATAAACAGCAAAGCTGTTTAACATCTTCAAATCCTTGATCAAAAAGTAATTTGGAATCAGTCCAGCTGAAATGTACATCGTCACAAGAAAATACGATGTAATGAATCTCTTTGCCACAAGCTCCTTTCTTGACAACACATAAGCGATCATAGAGCCAATTAGTACACCAAGCACCGTTGAAATCAACGTTCTGAGAACCGAATTGACTGCTGCTGTCAGCATCAGCTTATTTTTAAATACGCTCTGATAGCTGTACAGAGAAAAAACTCTAGGAAAGAGCTTAATGCCGCCGCGAAGCGTATCCTGCGCATCGTTAAAGGATACCGCGATTGTGTTCCAGAATGGATACAACATGACAACGATTACACATAGCATAATAAACGTATTGATTATTGTAAAAATTACATTTCCCGGGCGCAGCGCACGTTTGCTGATATGAAATTTTTTGCGCGGCCTTCTCATTCTTCTTCGTATCATAACCACTCCTCCTTACATCAGACTGCTCTCGCCCATTTTATTGGCAATGGCATTGGTTGAGAATACCAAAAACAGCGAAATCACAGACTTGAAAATACCGGCTGCCGTTGCGAGTGAATAGTTTCCGATGTTCATACCATATTTTAAGACGAAAATGTCAATCGTCTGAGAGACATCCTGTAACAATCCACTTCCTAAAATATACGGAACTTCAAAGCTGGCATTCATGACCCATCCAAGGTTCATAATTAACAATACGATAATGGTGGACTTGATGCCAGGAAGTGTGACATGCCACATCTTGCGAAAACGTCCCGCGCCGTCAAGCTCTGCTGCCTCGTAGAGTGACTGATCAATTCCTGCGATCGCCGCAATGTAAATGATGGAATTCCATCCGGTTTCCTTCCAAATATTCGCAAAAGTCGTAATCCACCAGAAATATTTCTGATCACCCAGAAACAAGAGTGGTTCCTTAATAATTCCAAGTGCCATAAGCACGTTATTAACCGCACCGTCACTCGTGGAAAGCATTTTTGAAATCAGGGAACATACGATAATCCAACTTAAGAAATGTGGAAGATACGACACGGTCTGAGTGATTTTTTTGAGTGGAAGCGACTTGATCTCATTTAATAATAATGCAAATACAATAGCAAACAAAAAACCAAATACCAAATTCATCACGGACATTGCCAACGTATTTCGCATGCTTCTCCAGAACTCTATATCTTCGAATAAAAATCGAAACTGATCAAATCCAACAAATTTAGACCCCCAATAGCCCTTTGCCGGTTTGTAATTTTCAAATGCCATAATCCATCCAGTTAACGGATAATACGAAAAAATAAAGGTGTATATCATGCACGGAACCAACATGATATAGAGAACTTTGTTTGTCGCAATTTTTTTCAATGTTTTGCTTAACGGCTGTTTTTGTTTTTTCTGTTTCATTGACACGACCCCTTCCTCACAGCGCTTTCTTATCATTTTGATCTTTTTATAAAACAAGAGAAGGGAAGTTACGCCCTTCTCTTGCCCAAAATTCAAGATTCACGTACTGTTTGATTCACTTGCAATTCAAAATTTTCAGAATTTACTTGGCCATCTTGAGTTCAATCTGTCTGTCGATCTCAGTCTGGTATGCGTCCAGATCGATGGAATTAAACTCACCCAGGAAATCAGACCAGATCGAATCATATTCTGCATCATCAGAAGCGAGGATCAGTCTCGGATAGAATTTCATCGTTACATCAGTAATCTTTGTACTTGCAACTGCCGCTGCACTGCCGTCTTCAAGAGACATTGCCCATACCGGATAATAAGCCGGACGGATGATCGGATCAGAGAACATCTCTGCCGGATACTTAATTCCATATCCCTCTAAGAAGCTCTGGTCATAATCAGACTGTGCTGCCAGATACTCATCAGCTGACTCATCAGGTCCACATGGCATACCATCTTCGGTATACAGACCAACCCACTTCGGGCAATATGTCCACAGCGGATTTCCGGTCTGATCGCGCTTTAATGCGGTATCGTAATTGATTGCACGACGCTCATCGGTCAACAATCTTCCTGTTCCATCTTCGTTGTAAACCCAATCAGTACCTTCCTCGCCCCACTGTAAGTAATCCTGTACTTCTCGCTGAAGCAGCCAGTCAAAGAAACGAAGCAAACGATCCGGATTCTCGCAATTGACTGTGATACCAATGCCGTTTGTTCCGGTCGGGATACCATTGGACTGATCCATGTAGCCATCGGTTACACCCGGGTTGGTGATTGGAAGTGCAACATAGGTACGCTCATACTTTCCATCAGCCTTTAACAGATTCATTGCACTGCTGAAGTTCCAGTTCTGATCATAGAAGCCAAGTACGGTTCCTGTTGTCAGCTTTGCAATATACTGATCGTAATCCTGAGTGAAGGTATCCGGATCAACTACGCCTTTATGATACTCTTCGTTTAACTTCTTATAGAAATCATATGCATCGTCACTGATCTGGAAGAAAGAAGTCTCAAAAGTCTCCTGATCAACAAAGATTGCGCCATCGTTTCCTGCTCCGAGAAGGTTCTGAACCGGATTTAACAATGCCCAGTTACGCCAGCCATCTGCCAGAATCTCAAAACCAGTTGTCTTTACACCATCAATCTCCGGATACTTCTCCATATAATCCTCAATAATCTGGAAATACTCATCAACGGTGTGAATCTCCGGATATCCGGCTTCCTCAAGAACAGCCTTCTGAACATAGAAACCAAGACCACACTCGAATCCCGGTGCATTCTCTGTTACATCATTCTTCATGGTTCCATAGATTTCAATGTTGTACACATGACCATCTTCCTGTGTCAGATAATCCATTACCTGTGAATACATGGCATTCAGATTTTCATACTTCGGAATCTCATCTTCGAGCGGAATAAATGCACCTGCATCCATCAGCTTTGTCGCCGCATCACCTGCAAAGATTGCATCCGGATAATCGCCGCCTGCGATCATAACGCCCAGCTTCTGATCCAGATCGCCTACCAGATACTCAAACTTTAAGGTAACACCAGTCAGTTCCTGAATCTTCTTGATTACCGGATTGTCATCAGATGGTGCAACACCAGGGTCACGAACAAAAATCGTATAGGTAATCGGATCGTCTGCATCGTCTAACGGAACCAACCCTCCATAGATGTCAAGGCTGCTTGATGCAGTCTCATCTGCCGCTGCCGGAACTGCTGCCAGTGTGCTGACTGCCATTGCAGATGCCAGAACCATTGTTAACATGCCACGCTTCTTCATAAATGCCTCTCTTTCTGAAACCACTTTCTCGTCTTATGTGGCTTCCCTTAACTTGTTTGATGGCATCATTATATCGTGTTTTTCCACAATCCTCAATCCAGAAAGGTTCGTTTTTATTCCACTTTTTAAACCATTTTTATATGTATATCTTGCCCTATATGCAAATCTTGCCATTATCAACTTTCTTTTTCATTCTCTTTTTTCCTGCGATACTCCGCCGGACTCATACCTGTTTCCTCGGTAAAACGTGAAATAAAATATTTGCTGTCCTTAAAGCCAAGTTCCTCTGCAATCTCATAGACCAACTGGTCTGATGAGCAAAGAAGCTGTTTTGCCTCCTCCATTTTTAAACGATTTATATACTGCTTAAAGGTTTCCCCAGATGCTTGCTGGATCACACGCCCCAAGTACACCGGACTAATAAAAAAGCGTGCTGCCACCTCTTTTGCCGAAAGCGGCTCTTTAAAATGCTTCTCTATATAGGAAAGAACCTGTGATGCAGTTCCCTGCTCGTCTACACTTCCTGTTGTTAAGCAATCTGCCGCTGTCAAAAACTGGTGCTTTAATGCTTTCTCCCACTCCTCATGGCGCAAATACCAGGTACTTTCTCTCCAGTCAAATGGTGTCAGAGAAACCTGCGTATTCGATTCTTTTTGCGTTTTTTGTGCTTTTTGCAGCAAATCCTGCAACAGATAAAAGATGCGATAATTTAGCTCCTGAATCATGACGATATTTAACTGTTTCTGAACAGCCTGTGAAAGAAGTGCTTCCATAGAACGCACGGCCGCCTCCTTATCATTTTGGGAAAATGCCACGCGAATTGCCTCAAAACCTTCTTTTTCCTGCTCAAGAAATTGCACCGGTTCCGATACATTCGGATCACTCACTACGTTCTCCTCATCCCAGAACACACGCGTCATTAACGCATACAGATGACTGTCATACTCACTTCGAAACCGATTTTCAGAGGGTGCAAAAATGTGTTCATCCAATAAAATGGCACAGCTGATGCCTTGTGATTTCATCCGGTGGCGCAGATGGCGTCCCAACAGATTTGCACTTGACTGATAAGCATTCAGACAGTCTTCCGCTACCAGATACGTCAATACACAACCTCTGCTTCTCACAAATACACATTGCTCCGGCTCAAGTTCCATCTCGATGCAGCTTCGCACTGCCTCATACGGAGCTTTCTGTTCCCTAGAATCGACCTCTTTCAATGGATCTTTGAATGTATTTTGGGATGCATCCCTAAATGTATCCTTTAAAATCACACAATGCATCAAAAAAGTGCCCTTCATCAACTCACGCATCCCGGACTTTTCACTGTACAGCATATTTTTTACCACATCTGCCTGCGTTAAGAGCTTTGCATTCGCACGATGCACATGACGCTCATCAAGTTCTGCTCTCAGTTCTTCCAGTTCTTTTATCAATTCATCCTCATCAAGTGGCTTGGTCAGGTAGGCCTTCACGCCGTAGCGAATGGCGGTGCGCGCATATTCAAAATCACTGTAGCCAGACAGCATAATCACAAACGGATGATACTCCTTCATCTCCTCCGCCAAAATCTTTAACAAACCGAGTCCATCCAAAATCGGCATGCGAATATCCAAAAGCAGCACATCTGGATGCTCTTTCTTGATCTTTTCAAGGGCATCCTGCCCATTTCGTGCTGTCTGACAAACCCGAAAGCCAAATTGCTCAAAATCCACCACTGCTGGCAAACTGTCACGTATTGCTTTTTCATCGTCCACGATCATAATGGAATACTTATCCTGCATATTGTTCCCTTTCCCACTACACTCTCAATCTCAAATGTCATCTGATCTCCATAGTATAATGCCAGTCTACGGTATACATTTTTCAATCCAACGCTCTTTCCCTTTGAATCGGCTTCCTGAAAAGAAGCGGTAAGCTGCGCAAGCTTTTCGGATGTCATGCCACCTCCGTTATCTTCTACCCGAAGTGAAAGCTTGTTTTTTGTGAAATCGACACTTACATCAATCCCCACCCAACGCTTATCCTCGATCGCCTCCAGGCCATGCACACAGGCATTTTCCACAAGTGGCTGCAAGATCATCTTTGGAAGTTTACACTCATAGGCTTCCTCCCGCACATGAATTTCATAGGAAAACTCATCCTCGAAGCGATACTCTTGAATGTGCAAAAACTCATCCAGAAAGACAATTTCCTCCCGAACGGTAATGATGTTGTCATCCCACTCAATCAGATTTCGAAACATCTTCGCCATGTATTTAATCATCTGTGCCGTCTCGGTCTCGCCCTTAACGCGTGCCTTTAACCGGATGCTCTCAAGTGCATTAAACATAAAATGGGGATTTACCTGACTTTGCAGCGCTAGGAAACGCGCCTGATTGGTCTCACGCTCAAGCTGTGCCTGCTGTACCTGTGCTTTATACTCACGCTCAATCAGTTCCTCTAGCTGCGCACTCATGCGATCCATACTTTTTTCCAACACGCCAAACTCGTCCTGCGCTGTGCTCTCATTTTTCTTCTGTGTAAAATGACCCTGTGCAATCTCATCTGCCTGTGTGACCAGACGATTCAAGCGTTTGCTGATATTTCCTGCCACCAGATACACACAGCCAAGCGCAAACAAAATGCTGATTGCTGCCAGAAAAATGGATTGAACGCGGCTCGACTGAAACTCCTGCGAAATTGAGTTCATATCGTAGCTTCCATATAAGGTAAGTCCAAAATCAGAAAGGTCACGCGACAATAGCATGTGACCACTGTTTTTAATTTGCTCTGCATCAAATGATTCCATGCTGCCACTGTTGGAATACTGATTTAGGGCAGCAATTACCTGTCCATTGGAATCTGTTAGAATCAGGTTATCAAACAGATTTGTCTCTCGAAGAATTTCTAGCAAATCCTCACACTCCACATCCACGCGAATCAGCTTCTGATAGGTATTATACTGTCTGTAATGATCAAACACACGAATCACACTTAAGCTTCTGCTGTCTGATGTTCCAATGATTCGCCGCTTCTCATGAGATATACGAATGTACGTATTTTTCTCTCCAATCATCGGATATACATTGACATAATCCAGTGTTTCGCCGAGTGAATCCGGCTTTATATCCTCTGTTCTTCTTACGTAAGATCCATTCATAAGTGTCGGATTATCCGTATACAGACGAATGTTTCGGATGTGATATGGGTACAAATTCATATCGGAAAACAACACCAGAAACGTCTCCTGATATTGAATCAGATAATCAAGATCCTTCGTATAATTCTTATCCAAACACTGGTACAACGTCTCATTTGTCGAATAGCGCTTTTCCAGTGCAGCAGTCTCGGAAATTACAGAGCGAATTTTCATTGCCTTGTCATCAAGTGCCTCGTCTACAGTCTTTAACATACGCTCCTTGATGCCGCGCTCCGTCTCCAGATACGAGACTGCCTGCAAAAAAATCATCGGAAGCACGATGCCGATGCAAAATAAAAACACCATTTTCTTGATAAATGACACGTTATAGAAGAAATGATACGCCAGCTGTCTTATCTTTTTCACCTATTGCCACCCCTTTTGCAATTCATTTCTTCTATTGTACTACTTTCTTTCAATTACGCCAAGACCCACTCCCAGCTTTTTTCCAGTCTTTAGATAAGCTTTTGCCTGCCGCTGAAGCGATGTCGCCCCTGGATAGTCTTTCATACACGACTTTCGCTCCCCAAAAATGCGCTCAATCGCCTGCGCATCATCGGGCTCTGAATAACAGTGTGTAAACAGAGCACCAAACTGTAAAATATTGCTATCTGCTCTCATAAATTCACGATTCTTCTCATACAAAAGCCAGCTCTCACAAAAATACCAGTGGTATGTGTATTCCGGAAAATACTGCTTCAAAAAGTCATCTGCCTGACGGATGGACTGCACACACGCTGATTTATCAAGTGATTCTCCCTGCGGAATATGAATGTAGATTGTCGGCTCACCCTTTGGAAATGGCAGTCTGCTGTAATCAAAAGTTTCGTTGTAGCATAGATAAAACTGAAACTGCAAACGTCCGATTCGAAACAGCTGAAAACTTACATGATTATGCAGCCAATTGCTATTTTCCACACCGTTGTTCTGATGATTCTCACACCAGATGCGAATATCACTCATGGTTTGAAGATAAATTTCCTCTGGAATCTGTTTTTTCTGGTACCACTTCCAGACATTGCATGCACGAAGAAGTACCACACAAAGCTTCCAGAGCGGATCAAGACTATTTAATGCAGAAAAAACATCGCCTGATCCACCCGGCTGATACGCATTCTCGTCGTGGTTTTCGCACGCTGCAGCAATCTCCTCCAGCTTTGTCCTGTTATCTTGAAACAGAGCCTTTGCACGCGCCTGTAACGATGGTTCTAATTTTAGGAAATCCAATAATTTTGTCATTGAATAACACATTTTTCTAGTTTTCCTTTCTACTTTCAGCACTGGCTTTCTACACTAGCCTTCTGCACAATCTCCTGCATCTGATCCCACTTTGCTTCCATGTCTGAAATCAGCTTTAATTGTGTGCGGCAGCGGTCAAGATTATGGTTTTCTCTTGCAATCTTAAAATATACGTCTCCCTGAAGATAATCGGTCAGAAAACGCATGGCACACTCATAGGTCATCATCTTCGCGCCCATCGGAAGAAGGCTGATCTCAAGTGGTGTCAGCGAATTGCCGCAGCCCTTCAAAAACCCCTTTGTATAGGTCTCAAACAATTCTATGCTGCAGGACACAAGATCAAGATCGGTTTCATCCTCAACCGCTGTACTTGCACCGAAACGGATGGAATCGCCAAAATCATTCATCACAAGACCCGGCATAACGGTGTCAAGATCAATAACACAAATGCCTTTCTGTGTGCAATCGTCTATCATAACATTGTTTAATTTGGTATCGTTGTGCGTAACGCGAAGGGACAGCTCTCCCTTTTCGAGACAGTTCATAAATTCACCTGCCATTTCCTTTCGCTCGCGGATAAACGCAATCTCATGCTGCACATTTGCTGCGCGACCAAGAACATCTTCTTTTACTGCCTGTTCAAATGCTTCGTAGCGCTTTCTAGTATCGTGAAAACCTGGAATGGTCTCATACAACGTTTCTGCCGGATAGTCCGACAACAGCTGTTGGAAATGGCCAAACGCGTAGGCACTCTCATAGAACTGTCTGGTATTTTCCGGAAGATCGTAGCAGGATGCACCTGTAATAAATTTATAGGCACGCCAATATTCGCCCTGCGAGTCCACATAGAACGGTTTTCCATAAACAGAAAGAATAATATTCAAGGTTTCTCTTGATGGATCACCCCCGTTTTTCTCTATCTTTTTCTTTAGAAACGCCGTGACGTTTCCAATATTTTCCATCAATTCTTCCGGATTCTTGAATACATTTCGGTTCATTCGCTGTATGATGACCTTTACCTGACCCATTCCAAATATATCAAATTCTGCCAAATAAGTATCGTTGATGTGACCATTTCCAAACGGATAAAGGTTTGTTAATATACCGCTAAATTCAAAGTGACGGACTGCTTCAAGTGCATACTCATTTACTGCGTGTCCATTTACAATTGCTTCGTTTTTTTCTGCTTTCTTTTCCATGATGAATACCTCTTTTTCTTTTTTCTTCACTATAGCACGTGAAAAAATACGAAACAAGATCGCTTTGATTTAAACGGACGATTCGCCTTCATTTGGAAGAATTTTTGATCCATCTGCTGCGCCGTTTTGAACATACAAAACAGACAACGTATGTACAAAAACCAGCATCTTATAAATTAAAAAACACAGAAGAAACACTTGATATGATCACAAATTATCTAAAGCAGCATGTTCATGAACAGGTTACACTTGAGCAAGTCTGTCATGATAACCTAATCGGGCGTACACCACTGCAAAAGCTGATGAAGGAGCAATTTGATATGGGTGTGATCAATTATTTCCACCAATTAAAAATTGAGGAGGCCAAGCAACAGATCCGAAGCGGCCGCCTCAATTTTACACAGATTTCTGCCGGACTGGGGTATCAATCCGTTCAATATTTTTCCCGTCAGTTTAAGAAGCTGACAGGGATGACGCCGACGGAGTATTCCTCTTCCATTAAGGCGCTGGCGGAAAGTATCCACATTAACGATTCTTCCACCTCTTCTCATAATAGAAGAATGCCCCAATACAAAGAATCGTCTGTACCAGTGACGACGCCGGGGTTCCAAGGCCGATCATAAAGAGCGATGTATTTTGGATGCGGCTCATCAGATATACGACTGGAATACGCACACAAAAGGCACCGATCAATCCCTGCATCATGACAAAGAAGCTCTTTTCGCAGCCGTTGAAATAACCGACAAAGCAGAAGAAAACGGCGGTGAGCAGACAATCAATTGCATATGCTTTTAAGTAGGAATGTGCGGCGGCGATAACTTCTCCATCGTTTGAGAAGATTGATGCAAGTGCAGAACCTCCGAAGAAGGCCAATCCACCCATGGCAGCTCCTGCCACAAACGCACAGACAATTCCATATGACAATGCTTTCTTTGCTCTTGCGTGCTGTCCGGCTCCATTATTCTGGGCAACAAATGCAGACATGGACTGCATAAAGGCAGAACCGACCAACATTAAGAATGCGCAAACCTTCTCAGCAACGCCAACACCTGCCGATGCTGTCAGACCCATCGAATTTACGATTGTCTGAATAAACAGGAAGGAAAGCGAAACAAGAAGTTCCTGTAATCCGACCGGCACACCGATGAAAAGAATCTTTTTCATATATGTGCCGTGAAAACGGATACTTGATCTTGAAAATGTAAATGGCAATTCTCTTTTTCGGATAACCATCAGCGAAATAATTACGCTGAGTGCCTGCGCCAGTACGGTCGCGGCGGCGGCACCTGCCGCACCGAGATGGCACCCCGCCACTAAGATCAAATCACCGACAATATTTACCACACAGGCAATCGCTACTGTAATGAGCGGCGTTGTCGAATCTCCGATTCCACGAAATACCGCACCCAGCACGTTATATGCCAGGATAAATACGACACCGGCACCACAGACCAGAATATACTGAGCCGTCTGGGTAAGTGCTTCTTCTGGTGCACGCATCAGTACGGCAAGACGTTTACTGTTTGGAATAATTGCAAGTGTTAACACAACTGCAATTGTAAGAAACAGACAGATACCGGCTCCAATGCCGTCTCCCGCCTTCTTCTTATCACCTGCACCAATCGCTTCTCCTATAAAAACCGTAATGCCCATTGACAAACCGGCAACCACCGTTGTTGGAATGTTCATCAGCATACTTCCCGATGCCACACCAGACTGGTCTGCTACCTCGGCGAACTTGCCTACAATCACCAAATCGACTGCACCGTACATGGCCTGCAAAAATAAGGCAAAGAATACTGGAATCGCAAACTTTAATAATGCCGCCAGTATATTGCCATGCGTAAGATTTTGATTTTTCATTTCTTCCTCCTTTTTGTCTGCGCATGAGGTGTTGACAGCAACTATTTCGAATCCCGTTCACAAAAAAAAGCCAGATAGGAAACAGGCATTTCAACCCGTCACCTTATCCAGCTTACCATTTCTTACGAACGGTTTACCCTCCGCGTGATCACTCAGATTATAGCAATAGCGTCATGAAAAGTCAAGCCCAAACTTAACTTTCCACCGCTGCCGCAATCGCATATTCAAGTAATCTTTATGCATCCGATCTGGAATATGCATTCTTCATCTGATTGGTCAACTCGGAAAGTACCTTTTCAAGTGTTGCGAGTGCTGCATCCTTTGCCATCTGCGCAACCGCCTCATTTGCTTCATGCTTAATGGCAAGTCTCTCTGTCTTATCCGTAGTTTGTGCCAATTTTGCGTCATATTTTGCAATCAGCTCATGACTTTTTGCCATTACATGCCCCTGATATCGCTCAACATGGAACAATGAACTCTTATAAGAAGCATCCGCCATTGCTGCGATCAAACGGCTGGTCCAGTAAAAGTTATCCGTTGATACATTTTTATCGGTATTTGCCAAATATTCTGGCGTCTTTTCAATATCTGCATAGAACGGAATCAGTGTATTGAATGCATTGGAGCAGAATGCTACCCACTCGATTGCACGGCTGTCGTCCTCATGATCGGCTCTCATCTGAATAACAGAAAGAAAATCGGTACGGTTCACGCCGATGGAACGATATGCGCCCTTCATAGATTTATCGCCATAAGAAAGATATGGATCATATGGTGTCCCCTGATAATGAGAGGACAATACGTACTTAACATCCTCTATGGTAATCTTCTTTTCTGGGATTAAGCACCACGGAAGATCATCGGAAAGCGGCGTATAATCGGCATCTGGTCCATCCCAGGTAAAGGTCTGCGGATTTAATGTGCGAAGCATATACCATGCACGCGGTGTGTTGTATACGTGATCGGAATCGTCATGGCTTCCGAAAATGTCACGTGGAATAAAGCTTCCATCCTGAGAAAGATTCAGATGATTCTTCTCCACGAATTCCTTTAAATCCGCAGAGCACATAAACTCCTTCTGCTCGCCATAGGCATCCTCTAAATTAAACTCATCCATTCCAAACTGATTCGGCATTACTACGTAAACATCATCCGGCACTTTTCTTGCAATCCAGTGATGACCGCCGATGGTTTCCAACCACCAGATCTCGTCCTTATCCTGAAATGCAATTCCATTCATCTCATAGGTACCGTATGTCTCAAGCAGACTGCCCAGACGCTTTACACCCTCTCTTGCACTTGTTATGTACGGAAGCACGATATAAACGATATCTTCCTCACCGATACCGCCTGCCTTTTCTTCTTTTCCATCTTTTGCAGGTTCATAAACCACAAGCGGATCTGCACCAAGCACACGCGGATTTGAGGTGATCGTCTCGGTTGCTGTCATTCCAACATTTTTTGCATTGACACCACTGGCAGCCCAGATGCCTTCGCCCTCAATAGCATTCGGCATAGATGTACAGCGAAGCGGATTGTCCGGCAGTTCAATTTCCACATGAGAAATTACAGAACGATATACCCTCTGTCTTTCCTCCGGATGAACTACTACAAACTTCTTCGGCATATAATGTCCGGCTCCTGAATCGTCATTTCGCGCGATCATTGTTGAACCGTCATATGAAGCATTTTTTCCAACTAATATTGTTGTGCAAGCCATCTCTATCTCCTCCTAATAATCAGACTATCTTCTATTTTGAGCCACGATTTCGACCCTAATGTTATAATAGCATGATTTTTGTATACAGACAACCACTCTAGCTTGCGAATTTATATGACTTAATGATGGTCGCTTAAGTACCGGGCAGTGTTTCGTTACGTAGTGGGCATCGCTGAACAGTGATGCCGACAAACACTTCGCCGAACCCGCCCTTCGTAAGACTTTCAGGTAGCACAAAAAATTCCCGATGGAATCACACTTCCGGGTTGCCGCAGCGGTGGACACTCTCCCATTTTTGTGCTATGATACCAGAGAGAAATAAATTTGGGAAATTCTAGAAAATTCGATAAAAAATAACAAAGGAGACTTCAAAATGAGTACTTCCATTTTAAACTGCCGTACCCAGGCGCAGCGTACCCCACTGGGCATTGACTGCGAAAATCCAACATTTTCCTGGCAGATGGCAACCTCACGAACCGGTGCAAAGCAGACCGCTTACCGCATCGTCGTTTCAAAAGACGAAACTTTGACTGCCCCAACCTGGGACAGCACAATTGTAAAAAGTGACAAACAGCACACCGCATTAACGGCTGACTGCGCTCATCTCGAGCCTTCGACCCGCTACTACTGGAAGGTCTGCGTATGGGACGAAGAAAATGCCATGCACGAGAGCGAAACAACCTGGTTTGAGACCGGCCTGATGGGAAAGGATTCCTCCGTATGGAACGGCGCCCAGTGGATTGGTTCTCCAAAGAAGGCGACCAACACCGCCTGCCTGTATTCCTACCAGATGACCGTTGATTTCAAGACTGACAGCGGCAATAAAGCTGGCATCGTGCTCTCCGCTCGAAATAAGGATAATTATGTATTATTTGATGTGGATATGGATACTCGCACCCTGACGATCTATGAATATTGCGACAACGCATGGGATGGCAGCACGGCAGAGGGCCATGTTCCGACTGTAGTAGTTCTGGGAAATAATGCTGGCTATGCGATCAGTAAGGATGCTGTTCCAGAGGGCTGTGAACACGACTGGAATACAATCTCTATTACTGTAGATAACCGAGAAACTTCTGTTTCTATTAATAATATAACCATACTTGATAAAGAGGCCGACCTGATGCCAAATGCTGGCTTTTTCGTTCCGCGCCGCGCATGTCTGTTCTCGGTTGGTTTTAAGCAGTTTGGCAGCACCGCTTACTACGACAACTTGGTCATCTCTGACCCGAAAACAAATACTGTATTTCAAGAAGAAAGCTTTGCAGATGAATCCGGTATTTTCTCGATACTCGGTACCTGTAAGGATGGTATCCTGACCGTAAAAAATCAGTTTGAACTGGCATGCCCTGTTCCGGCTGTAAATCTGCTCGGCTCCTTCCACGCTGATTCGTCAAAAGAAATTGCCTCTGCACGCCTGTATGCGACAGCACGCGGCTCCTACCGTGTAAAAATAAATGGTATTGACGCAGATGACAGCTTCTTTGCGCCAGGCTTTACCGATTATCGTCTGCGCATCTTCTACCAGACATACGATGTGACAAAGCTTTTGCATGCAGGTGAAAACCAGCTGTTGGCAGTTATCGGAAAGGGATACTACAGTGGGTACTGTGGCTACAGCGGCCCAATGAAATATGGCGAACAAAATTCTTTTCTGGGACGTTTGATCGTTACTTATACAGATGGAAGCAAGGACGAACTTGTAACAGACGATTCCTGGCTCTTTACCGACAAAGGTGCTGTCGTAGATTCCGATTATCTGGATGGTGAAAATTATGATGCACGTCTGCTGCCTGCAGATCTGACACACATTGACAATGCAGACAATCGCTGGGCAGCTTGCGGCATTCTGCCTTGGCCGGGTGAACC
>CAVCXB010000006.1:0-52766 GCA_963605535.1 Wujia chipingensis | reverse complement strand
AAGTATGGTAAGTCAGAAGATCACAGTAAAAAACATGACAGGATTTCATTTGAGACCGGCAGGGATCTTATGCAAGATTGCAATGAACTACAAGTCAAAGGTTCAGTTTCAGTTTAACAGTGTCACTGCAAACGCAAAGAGTGTACTCAGTGTGCTCGGTGCTGGTGTAAAAAACGGGGATGAGATTGAAGTTGTATGCGACGGTGTCGATGAGGAAGAGGCATTAAAGGCCGTGATCGCAGGAATTGAAAATGGTCTTGGCGAATAACATGGGGGGCAGAGGCAGCAAGGTGCTTCTGCCTTATGCCATATATAGCGCTTTTGCCGTAGCTGCGGCACTGTTAGAGCGAAGCGGCTTTTTTGTGGCAGCAGGCTGTGTGCTTCTGATAGCTGCTGCGCTGATGAGCATATCTTTTTATTGTCTGGATCAAAGCCTCGTATCCTTTCGCTTTTTATTATCCCTGTTTTGGACAGCGGGAGAGGGGCTTGCCGTTATGCAGCTAAGTCGTCTGCAGTCTTCATGGACCATTCAGACATGGCTTTCCTTTAGTGGCTTTTATCTGTTGTTTCTGGCAGGCTATGAGATCGTGGAAGTTCGATACAAAAAGCGCATAGGTGATCGCAGCAATGAAGTATTCTTAAAAACGGAAAGGAAAAACCAGAAACTCTTCACCTGTATTCGTGTTGTTTCCCTTGTCACGTTTGTTACCTTCATTGCGGAGGCATGTATCCTAGGCTATGTGCCTCTTTTTTCGAGTGAGACGCATGCGTATGACCACTTCCACATCTCTGGCGTACATTATTTTACCGTCAGCTGCATGTTTACGCACTCACTGACGCTGATTTATTTGTTAAAGTACCGTCAGAAGGGAACACCGCTTGGAAAGAGCAAAGTGATTCAGCTGATTGTATACAACGTATTGTCAGCTTCCATCCCGATTTTAAGCGTCTCAAAGTTTCAGTTTATTCTGACATTGGCGCTTCCGATGCTTATTTTCCTTTTGATGCGTCAAAACGTCAATAAAAAGAAGCTGTTTGCAGCCTTTGCAGCGATTGCAGTAGTTGTCATTGCAGCAGCAGTCTTTATGACAATACGGCGAAACTATGAGCCAGGCTATTTAAACAGCATTTTCCAGATGAAGGATGAGAATATGCCGCTCTTTGCGCAATATGCGTATATGTATATTGCAAACAATTATTCCAATTTTAATTGTCTGACACAGGCACTTGCGCAGGGCACCATCACACATGCCTATGGCTTAAAGCAGCTGTTTCCGGTGTTGGCGCTCACAGGCATGAAATTTGTCTTCCCGTCACTCGTTGCCTTTGAGATGCCAGTCACGATTACCGAACTCAATACGCTGACACTTATTTACGATGCGTACTATGATTTTGGCCTGATTGGAGTTTTGTTATTTGGCCTCATGCTCGGCAGTTTCTGTGCGGCCCTAACCAAGAAAATTAAGCAAAGCAGCAATCCGATTCTCTATCTATTTTATGCGCAGATTGCACTGTATCTGGTACTGTCCTTCTTCTCGGCTTGGTTTACCGTGCCGACAACGTGGTTCTGGTTTGCACTGACGGGCGCACTGTACTGGTATACTGGGAAGGAGTAGCTTAGATTCGTGGCGAGCCGTGTTTGTTGAACTATCGGGTAACTATTTACAAAAAAGCCATATTGTGGTATGCTGAGTAAGATTGCCAATAAAAGCCGTATATCGGCGGAAATGTGGGTAGATATGCAAGAAATAAAAACAGTAGATGTAATCATCCCGGCCAATTACCCGGATGAGAGATTTCAAAAGATTTTAGACCGGCTGGAAAAACAGACCCATCCGGTAGGGCGCATTATTGTGATCAATACCGACGAAGCGGGCTTCCCGACAGATCTTCGCTGTCCGGCCAACATGGAAGTATATCACATTGCGCCAGAGGAGTTCGACCATGGCGCGACAAGAGATCTGGCAGCGAGAAAATCAACCGCCGATCTGATGTTGTTTATGACGCAGGATGCCGTACCGGCAGATACGCATCTGGTGGAACATCTGGTAAATGCGTTTGACGACCCGCTTATCGCTGCGGCATATGCCAGACAGCTTGCAAGAAAGACGGACTCCGCGATCGAGCGCTTTACAAGAAATTTTAATTACCCGGCACAGAGCAGGGTAAAGACACAGGCCGATCTTCAAAGCCTTGGCATTAAGACGTATTTTTGCTCCAATTCCTGCGCGATGTATCGTAAGAGTATTTATGAGGAGCTAGGCGGTTTCTTGCCGGAGGCGATCTTCAATGAGGATATGGTCTTTGCGGCCACGGCCATCAATGCGGGTTATTCCATCGCTTACGTGGCCGAGGCGAGAGTGATTCACTCCCACAACTATACCGGTCTGCAGCAGTTTCATCGAAATTTCGATAACGGAGTTTCCCATGCAGACAATGAAGAGATTTTCTGGGATGTGAAAACGGTCGGAGAGGGCAAACGTCTGGTGTTTGACACTGCGCGCTATCTGATTCGTCACCATGAATATGCGCAGGTGATTCGTCTGGTGTATCTGTCTGGCTGCAAAGCCATTGGCTTTAAGCTGGGCAAAAAGTATTATAAGCTGCCAAGAAAGCTTGTGCTCTGGTGTACAATGAATAAAAAGTATTGGCAGGAATAAATTGCTTACCGGCGCAAAAGTGCGCAGAATAATTTTAATAAGATGAACATGAAAAACAGGAGGAAAGAAGAAATGGGAAAGATTAAAGTTACAGGCTGTGACATTGAGGGATTATATGTAATCGAGCCTACTGTATTTAAGGATGAAAGAGGATATTTTGTAGAGACTTATAATTACAATGATTTTGCTGAGGCAGGTCTGGACATGAAGTTTGTTCAGGACAATCAGTCTATGTCTGTAAAGGGCGTACTGCGTGGTCTTCATTTCCAGAAGCAGTATCCGCAGGGCAAGCTGGTTCGTGCGATCCGCGGCGGTGTATTTGACGTTGCAGTTGACCTTCGTGCAAATTCCAAGACCTACGGAAAGTGGTTTGGTGTTGAGCTGACTGCTGAGAACAAGAAGATGTTCTACATTCCAGAAGGCTTTGCACACGGCTTTGTTGTACTGACCGATGAGGCAGAGTTTGCTTACAAGTGCACCGATTTCTATCATCCGGGCGATGAGGGCGGCGTACTCTGGAGTGATCCGGAGATCGGAATTGATTGGCCGATCCCAGAGGGTGTTGAGCCAATCCTTTCTGAGAAGGATAAGAAGTGGTTAGGCTTAAAGGATACCTTCCATTTTGAATAAAAAGGTGATAGCAGGATAAAGAACGAATATGAATAAGAAAAAATATGATTTACGGAAAGTCAGTATTGTGACGGTTGTAACCGTGTTCCTTTTGTTCTGGCTGGTGGATATGATCGCTTGGCCGCAGATTGGATCAAGCAGATTGAATATCATTACGGCAGCGGTATTTGAAGTGGCAGTTTTGCTTTTTCTTGCACTTTACGGTGCTCGCATGGTCAGCCGGGAAAAGAAAGGATTGGAAACAGCAGGTGGTTCTTTCATTCAGACAATTGCCAAGTATGAGTTTTTGATGGAGCAGCTGATCTCAAGAGATTTCAAGATCAAGTACAAGCGTTCTGTGCTTGGCGTGTTCTGGAGCTTTTTAAATCCGCTGTTGATGATGCTTGTCCAGTACACAGTATTTAATACTCTGCTTGGCGCACGTGGCGCAGGTGTGGATCATTATGCAATTTATCTGTTGTGTGGTATTGTTATGTTCAATGGCTTTACCGACTGCTGCAACCAGGCGATGCGTGCGATCACCAGCAATGCATCTTTGATTACAAAGGTGTATGTGCCAAAGTACATTTATCCGGTCACCAAGGTTCTTTCTGCAAGCATCAATATGGTACTGTCGATGGTTCCGCTCCTGCTGGTTACCTTTTTCTATGGCCTGTTCAATGGCCTGTATCTGCATTGGTCCGTTCTGCTGCTTCCATTAGCACTGATCTTTGTGATTTCCTTTGCGGTCGGTATGGGCTTTTTACTCTCAAGTCTCATGGTATTTTTCCATGACATTGAGTTTTTATGGGGCGTTATCTCCACGATGTGGATGTATGCGACACCGATCATTTACAGCACCAGCATGCTGGAAAACAGTGGAGCAGGGTGGCTGGCAAAGGTAATGGAGTTTAATCCGATGTACCATTATGTAACATTCCTGCGTATGATTATTATCGACGGATGTTCCCCTGCGATCAGCGAATATTTCATCTGTGCGCTCTGCTCACTGGTCATGATCCTGATCGGTGGAACCGTATTCAAGAAGACACAGGATCAGTTTGTACTGTATATCTAAACATACGAAAAACGCGTTCAACGATGTTTTTCAAAAAATTCGTTGCAGGTTATGGAAAGGCATAGTTAGAAAAAAATGGCAGATGAAAACAACACGATAATCCGCGTTGAAAATGTGTCGATGCGTTTTCGCATGGCAAATGACCGGGTTACGAGTATCAAGGAGATGGTGACAAAGATGCTGAAGCGCCAGGTGGAGTACAAAGACTTCTGGGCGCTGAAGGATGTGTCATTTGATGTAAAACGAGGCGAGGTTATCGGTCTGATTGGCCGTAACGGAGCCGGAAAAAGTACAATTTTAAAGATTATTTCTGGTATTTTAAAGCCGACCACGGGCAGCGTGTACCGTGGCGGCGGTATCGTGCCGATGCTGGAGTTAGGCTCTGGATTTGACTACGATCTGACTGGAAAAGAAAATATTTATTTAAATGGCGCGGTTCTTGGTTATTCAAAGGAATTTCTGGAATCACGCTACAATGACATACTGGAGTTTTCGGAGTTGGGTGACTTTATCAATACCCCGATTCGAAATTATTCCTCCGGTATGCTGATGCGTCTGGCTTTCTCGATTGCAACAGTAGTCAATCCGGAGATTTTGATTGTCGATGAGATTTTGTCCGTCGGAGATGAGAATTTCCAGAGAAAGAGCCATGCGCGTATGATGGAATTGATGGCGGGAGGAACTACAGTATTGTATGTATCTCATAACCTTGACCAGATTCGACAGATGTGCAACCGCGTTGTATGGCTGGAAAATCATACGGTGAAAATGTTCGGGGATGTAAAGGAAGTATGCGACGCATACAAGCTGTAAAAAGCATAGAATGCATAAGCTGTAAAAAACATAGGATGCAGAAACTGTAAAACAGATGCCAAAGCTTGGGGCGGAAAGGATTCGTATGAAAAGTTCATTTGACTCAGTGGTATATCTTAATGGAAAGGTGACTTGTACCGGATGGGCGGCACCTGAGACGGCAGGAGATGAGGTCTGCCTGGCGGTGAAAAAGGAGGATGGAACCCTCCTCGAAGCACCAGTGACAAGAAACAGACGTGTCGATGTGGGAGAGGTTATCTATGGGGATGCCTCGTTTGATCAGTATGGAATTGCGTTTTCGTTTGAGCCGGGAGAGATGACCAACTGCTACGCTGTCTTTACGAGCAAGGAGCACCCAGAGGATGAATTGGAGGTCTTGGTGGACTGCCCAGGTTTGCTTGCAGCGTATCGCTACCAGCACGGAATCAAGGGACGCATCCGCAGACTTCAGCGTGCAAAGAGCATTAAGGAGTTTTGGCTGGAAGAAAAATATCTGGATTGTGAGCCGGATGAGAAGCGATATGCGATCTGGTATGATAAGAACTATCCGGGTATGATTGAGCGCATGAAGGAGAAGACGACCCATTTTGCGCTTCATCCAAAGTTTTCAATCATTGTTCCGCTGTATCACACACCAACGAACTTTCTTACGGACATGGTAAACAGCGTAAAGAGGCAGACCTATGAGAACTGGGAATTGTGTCTGGCAAACGGAAGCCCAGAGGACGAGGCACTTGATGCACAGGTAAAGGGTCTGATGAGTGGAGAGCCTCGTATCAAGTATGTGAAGCTGAAGGAAAACCTAGGCATTGCTGGAAATACGAACGAGGCACTGGCATTGGCAACGGGCAGTTATACAGCCTTATTAGATCATGACGATTTTTTGGCACCGAATGCGCTATTTGAGTTTGTCAAGGTGATCAATGAGAAGGGCGATGCAGACTGTCTCTACAGCGATGAGGATAAGGTCGATCAGGATGGAAAATTCCATTACTTCCCACATTTTAAGTCCGATTACAACCCAGATCTTCTTCATACGAATAATTATATTTGTCACTTTTTTGCAGCAAAGACATCGATCATCAAAAAGATCGATGGCTTTCGCCCGAACTTTGACGGCGCGCAGGATTTTGATCTGGTGCTTCGCTGCATCGATGAGAGCAAAACAATTGTCCATGTGCCGAAGATTCTCTACAGCTGGCGCTGCCACAAGGGTTCCACATCAGCCAATACTGATAGTAAGGACTATGCATTTGAGGCTGGAAAGCGTGCATTGCAGGAGTATTATGATCGCCATGGAATCGAGGCAAAGGTGGAAACGACTTCGCTTCCGGGCTATTACAAGACAACGTATCGGTATCGGGAGCGTCCGCTCGTGACGATCATTATTCCGAATAAGGATCACACCGAGGATCTGGATCGCTGCGTGAAGTCCCTTCTTGCACAGCAGGCTTACACAAACTTTGAAATTTTGATTGTGGAAAATAATAGTGAGGAGGCTGAGACCTTTGCCTACTATGAAAAGCTCAAAAAGCTTGATCCGCGTATTCATGTGGAGACCTGGAAGGCAAATGACGATGGCCGCCACTCAAAGAAAGCCGGCTTTAACTACGCAGCCATTCAGAATTTTGCGGCGAAAAAGGCAAACGGAGAATTCCTTCTCTTATTAAATAACGATACCGAGGTGATCGATCCAGACTTTTTGATCAGTATGGTTGGCTATGGCAGACGAAAAGAGGTTGGCGCCGTTGGTGCAAAGCTTCTGTATGAGAACGATACCGTTCAGCACGCTGGTGTCATTGTTGGCGTGGAGGGCGTGGCATTCCACCAGTTTTTGGAGAGTCCACAGCACGATCCGGGCTATATGGGACGAGCTTCTTTCTCACAGGATGTCTCTGCGGTGACCGGTGCGTGTCTGTTAATCCGAAAGGATGTCTATGAGGAAGTGGGCGGCATGGATGAGCATCTGGCCGTTTCCTACAATGATGTAGATTTGTGCCTGAAGCTTCGTGAGAAGGGCTATCTGGTTGTGTATGACGCATTTGCGCATCTGCACCACTATGAGTCACGCTCAAGAGGTTATGAGGATTCGCCTGAGAAGCAGGCTAGGCTTGCAAGGGAAGCCGAATATATGAAAAATAAGTGGAAGCATGTGATGGGCTCTGACCCGTATTACAATAAAAATCTTTCACTGAAAAACGGTTATTACAAGCTGCCATAAGGCAGGATGGTATCAAACGCGAAAGGAAAAGCAATGGAATATTGTTTTGATTCGATATTTGTAAAAAACGGAAAAATATTTGCAACTGGCTGGGCTGTAGCATCTGTTGAAAAAAATGAAGTGGAAATCACTGTGACCGATGAGAAAAAGACACCGGTGGAGGCGATTATTACACGGGCAGCCAGACCAGATGTCGGACTTGCCAAGTACAACGATCCAAAGGCCGGACATGTCGGAATTTTCTTAGAGATTCCGTCACATGGTCAGCACCCGGTTACGGTTCATTTTAAGGAGAAGGATGCAGCTGGGAGTGTGGTTGCCGAACAGAATCTTTTATTAAATCCGGCATTGATTGCGACGAGACACTTCTTAAAGGAGAGCAAGGCGCAGTATGTGAGAGCGAAGGAGAGTCTGGTATGGCTCAAAAAGAAGCTCACAAAGAAAGAGTACGCCGACTACGATACCTGGTTTCGCATTATGCGTGTCAGCAGACAGGAACTTTCGGAGCAGAGAAAGACGAAGTTTTCGTATGCACCGAAGTTTTCCATTGTTGTGCCGCTGTATCACACGCCGGGTAAATTTTTAAAGGATCTGGTGCGCTCGGTGCTGTACCAAAGCTACGCAAACTGGGAACTTTGTCTGGTAAATGCATCTCCAGAGGATGAGAAACTCAGCCGTCTGATCGAGAGCTGGCGCGTGCGCGACAAGCGAATCCGTGTGATCACGCTGGAGGGTAATCTAGGCATTGCTGGCAATACCAATGCGGGTATTCAGGCAGCTGCCGGCGAGTTTGTTTCTTTTTTGGATCATGATGATTTTCTGGAGCCGGATACACTGTTTTGCTATGTGCAGGCATTAAATAATGACCGGTCACTCGATGTTTTTTACAGCGATGAGGACAAGACCGACGAGTACGGTATTCATTATTTCTACCCACACTTTAAGTCTGATTTCAATCTGGATCTGCTCCATGCAAATAATTATATGTGTCATTTCCTTGCAGTGCGAAAAGCACTTGCAGACGAATTGGGCGGACTGCGTGAGGAATTTAACGGCGCGCAGGATTACGATTTTGTTCTTCGCCTAATCGAGAAGACAAGAAAAATTTACCACTGTCCGCGCATTCTGTATCATTGGAGATGTTCGGATCAGTCAACCGCAGCTAATCAGGGCAATAAGACCTATGCGATCAAGGCTGGTAAGGCCGCATTAAATGCACACTATAAGCGTCTTGGCTGGAATGCTCGCGCGCAGGAGGGAGCAGTGGACGGCTGGTATCAGACGAAGTTTACGCTTACGAGTGAACCGCTTGTCTCAATTTTAATTCCGAATAAGGATCATGTAGACGATCTGGATGTCTGCCTGCGTTCTTTCTTTGAGCGTGCAGTGTATACCAATTATGAGTTTATCATCATTGAGAACAACAGCGTACAGCCAGAAACTTTCGCGTACTATGAAAAGATTGAGAAGGAGCATGACAACGTCAAGGTGGTATACTGGGAGGAAGGCTTTAACTACTCTGCGATCAACAACTTCGGCTTCAAGTTCGCAAAGGGCGAGTATATCATGCTGTTAAACAACGACGTGGAGCTGATCACACCGGATATTTTCCAGAGCATGCTAGGTTACTGTATGCGCCCGGAGGTCGGCATTGTCGGAGCAAAGCTTCTGTACAATGATCACACCGTTCAGCATGCTGGCGTTCTGGTCGGTGCAGGCGGACTGGCAGACCATGTCTTTAAGGGACTTCATGAGGATGACCCGGGTTACATGGGAAGAGCGATCTCCTCACAGGATGTATCGGCGGTAACAGCAGCATGTCTGCTTGTGAAGCGTTCGGTATATGAGGAAGTGGGCGGACTTGAAGAAGCGTTTCAGGTTGCTTTTAATGATGTAGATTTCTGTCTGAAGGTTCGAACGGCTGGTTATCTGGTTGTGTACGATGCCGATGTGAAGCTGTTCCACTACGAATCGAAGTCCAGAGGCATGGAGGATACGACGGATCGCTTTATCCGTTTTGGAAACGAGATGATGCTGTTAAACTCCAAGTGGGACATTTTGTCTACCTTTATTGATCCGTACTACAATCCGAATCTGTCTTATCTGGAGTATTACAAGGAAAATCACACGGCAAAGGAGATCCGCAAGGCAAAGCTCATTGCGCGAGGTGAATATCCTGCAAATAAGAAAGAAGAGATAGAAAGAAAAGATAGAGAGAAAAGATAGAGAGAAAAGATAGAAAGGCATGGGTAGTAAAATGGAAAAAAAGGTGACGATCGTTATTCCAAATTATAATGGAAAACGTTTTTTGGATGATTGTCTTTCTTCTCTGGAGCGTCAGACCAGTAAAGATTTTGAGACACTTGTCATCGACAATGCATCACAGGATGACAGCGTTTCCTATATGAGAGAGCATTATCCGTGGGTAAAGATTGCGGTAATGAAGCATAACCTCGGATTTTCCGGCGGTGTCAACGCAGGTATTCGCATGTGCACGACACCATATGTACTGCTGTTAAACAACGACACCCGTTCGTTCCCGAAGATGGTGGAGGAACTGATCAAAACAATGGAGTCATCCGATGATATCTTTTCGGTCAGCTGTAAGATGATCCAGTTTCAGGATCATGAGAAGATGGACGATGCTGGTGATTTATACACCTGTCTTGGCTGGGCATTTCAGCGCGGTGTCGGACAGCCGGTTGGCGAGTATCGACAGCCAGCAGAGGTATTTTCTGCCTGTGCAGGTGCCGCGATGTACCGCAGAGAGCTGTTTGCCAAGGTTGGATTGTTCGATGAACTTCATTTTGCATACTTAGAGGATCTGGATCTGGGGTATCGCGCCAAGATTCAGGGCTACCGAAATGTCTATTGCCCGACCGCAAAGGTGTACCATGTGGGCAGTGGAACAAGCGGCTCTAAGTACAACAGCTTCAAGGTAAAGCTGTCTGCGCGCAATTCGGTGTATGTCAATTACAAGAATATGCCGCTTCCGCAGCTGATTTTTAATGCACCGACACTGGCTGTCGGTTATTTTGTAAAGTGGTGCTTCTTTAAGAAGATTGGCTTTGGTAAGGATTATGTCGATGGCTTAAAAGAGGGCGTTGAAACCAGAAAGAAGTGCAAGAAGGTATTTTTCAGAGGAAGAGACATTCGGAACTATTGGCAGATTCAGAAAGAACTGTGGACCAATACGTTTATTTATATCAGGGAACTGGCAAAGAGAAAGCTATAATTGCTTATCCAAAGTGCTATTTTGAGTCGTAGCTTCAAAACGTAGATTTAAAAACGTAACTTTGAATAGTTACGTTTTTCTTACAATTTCAAAATATAGGAAATTTGGGGTTGCACTTTTTGCGATTTTCAAGTATGATATGTACTGCTAAAAAACAGTTCCTGAAAGGGTTTTTATGAATACAGGAAAACAACAAACTTATACGGCAATCAGCGTTGTGATCGATGCTATTGTGTTAGCCGTATCCTATGTGATCAGTTATCTGATCCAGTTCATGCTCCAGGATAATCTTGCACCGTTTGACAGCCGTAATTACTGGCCACCGCTTGTGATTATCATTGTGTGTTATCTTGTGCTGTATGCCTGCTTCCATTTATATGGATCGTTCCGTATGACGGGAAGACGAAAGGAAGCCGTGCAGATCGCAAAGGTCAATGTTGTCGGAGCACTGGTTTTATTTGCGGCATTCTTTGCCATCTCCAATACAGAGGGTTACAACTGGATTGTAGGCTTCTCACGAATGATGATCTTTTGGATGACCATTTTTAATACGATCTTTATGGTGATCTGGAGAAATCTCTTCCGTGTTATCCTGATGAAGTTAGGAAACAGCCGCTTTAATCGAAAGCCTGTTTTGATCGTTGGTTTCAGCCAAGCAGCAGAAGCGTACATTGAACGCGTTTTGACACATAAGCAGTGGGGCTATGAAATCCTTGGAATTTTGGATGATCACCTTAATACCGATGAGTCAGTGCGCGGAATTCCGGTACTGGGTTCGATTGAGTCGCTTGAGGAGTATCTTTCGAAGAACATTGCAGAAAGCATCATCATCACGCTCAAATTAAAGGAGTATGACCGCTTGGAGGAGATCGTTCATATCTGTGAGAAATCCGGTGTTCACACCGAGTTTGTCCCGGATTACAACGATGTCATTTCAACAAAACCGTACACGGTTGATTTTCTTGGGCTTCCGCTCATCCATATCCGCCATGTGCCGCTGATGGAAGCGGGAAATGCGTTTATCAAGCGTGCGATGGATATTGTCGGATCGATTGTCTGTATCGTGCTGTTTTCACCGGTTATGCTGGCAGCTGCAATTGCCGTTAAGGTAAGCTCGCCGGGACCGCTGATTTTCAAGCAGGAGCGAGTTGGTCTTCACAATCGTCCATTCAAAATGTATAAGTTTCGTTCGATGACGGTACAGAAGGCTTCCGAGGAAGTGAGCAAATGGACCACAAAGAACGATGTCCGAGTGACACCGGTTGGCCGTTTTATCCGAAAGACAAGTATTGACGAACTGCCACAGCTCTTTAATGTCTTAAAGGGTGACATGAGCCTGATCGGTCCGAGACCGGAGCGTCCGTTCTTTGTAGAGAAGTTTAAGGAAGAAATTCCGCGCTACATGATCAAGCATCAGGTGCGCCCGGGCATGACTGGATGGGCACAGGTAAATGGTCTTCGCGGCGATACGTCCATTCGAAAGCGCATTGATCTGGATCTCTTCTATATAGAAAACTGGAGTGTCAGCTTCGACATTCGAATCTTGTTTTTGACTGTATTCAAGGGATTTGTCAATAAAAACGCATATTAAATAGCGTATATGAAATAGCGTACATGAAATAGCGTACATGAAAAAAGCATATTAAATTCATATTAAATTTAGGAAAGGCATGATAAGAAAAATGGCTGAACAACGTTCCTCAATGAAAAAGAAAAAAGAACAGCAGCAGCGCAAAAAAGCTGCAAAAGCAAGAAGAGTCAGACGAACACTTTTGGTAATTACCGAGTTTTTGCTTGTCTGCGCGCTTTCCATCTGCTGTTATGCCGTCAGCATTCTCAATACGATGCAGCGCTCGACGATTAATCAGGATGAAATTTACGTTGCAACGTTTGCCAATAATGAGAATAACGGTCAGAATGAGGAGACACAGACAGCCGCCCCAGAGACCCAAAAGAGTGAAGAAGAAAAGCAGACAAAAGAAAACGTGGCAGAGCTTTCTGGTGAGCAGGAGACCGAGCAGGTTGCAGAATCCAGCTCAGCAGCAAAGCCAAACAGTGTGATCAATGTAAGTGAGGTCACACAGCCAACAACAGTTGATGATGTCTTAAATCATCAGGAAACCGTAAACGGTTACTGGAATATTCTGCTTGTCGGCGTGGATGCCAGAGATCAGGCAAATCTTGGCGGCGGAGAGGGAAACCAGTCCGACGTTATGATGATCTGCAGCATTAACGTAAAGACAAAGGAAGTAAAGCTGGTATCCATCTACCGTGATACCTTGTTAAAGATGTATTCAAGAGATGCATTTGACCTTGCCAATGCAGAGTATGCAAAGAGCAGTGATACCAATATGATCAGTATGATCAATATGAATCTAGATCTGCAGATTCAGGATATGGTTGTTGTCAACTGGGCAGCGCTGATTCGTGTCATTGATGCGATTGGCGGTATCTATCTGGATATTAGCCAAGAGGAGATTGACAAGGGCTACATCACAGGTTACATTACCGAAATCGAGGAGGCAACCGGTATCTGGCAGCCGCAGATTACACAGGGCGGTTATCAGCTGTGTAATGGTGTTTATGCCGTTGCTTATTGCCGTAACCGTTATACAACTGGTATGGATATGGGTCGTACCGGACGTCAGCGAGAGGTCATTGAGAAGATGCTCGAGCAGGCAAAGGTGGCTTCCCCATCCGCACTGCTGACCGCAGTACGCTATGCGTGTCCGAACATCAACACGACGCTTACAAACGAAGAGTTGTTCGCGTTGGCAGCCGATGTAAACAGCTACAACATTGTCGACACAGAAGGTTTCCCATACACCTACGATCTGACACTTGGAACGACCGGTGTATTCGGTGTAAAGGACTCCTTAGTCTGCACCGATCTGGCTGGCGATGTAAAGAAGCTTCATACCTATTTGTTTGGTGATGACGGATATGAGCCGTCTCAGACTGTAAAGGATATCAGCTATGCAATCCAGAGAGGTTTTGGTCTGGCACAGTAATTGAACTTTATAATGGAATCGATCCTGCATGTTACAGTGAACTGTGGCGTGCAGGATTTCTTTTTGTTTTTCACAAATGCTTGAAGAAATGTACACAGTTTAAACACAGATGACTGATAGTATATAGACATAACAAAGAAAGAAAGCCACAAAGGCTGAACATATAGGAGGTTCTACTATGATGTATCCAGAAAGCAATTTTAATTATAACAATAACAACATGAACAATAATGATAACATGAATCATGAAAATAAAGGAAACAGAAAGCAGAGAAGACAGAACAAGCAGAGAAGAAATCTTCACAAGGCAGCAGCCGTTTTAGCAGGTGTTGCAGTGATTGGTGGAAGCTTCTTGGGTGGCTCTTTATTGACACAGAATTCCACTACTACTGTTGAGGCAGCTTCTACATTGAACTTAGCAAACGATGAGACCACACCGGATATCGTAGCTTCTTCCCTTACTGATTATTCTGATCTGGCTGCAGAGTGTCTGCCACAGGTTGTTTCTGTAACCAATGTGATTGAGGTAACAAGCACCACAAGCGGCGGCAATGATATGTTTAACTTCTTCTATGGCAGTCGTGGACAGAGCCAGGGACAGACTTCCACACAGGAGACCGAAGCATATGGTTCCGGTGTCATCATTGGAAAGACCGATGATGAGCTGTTGATCGTAACCAACAACCACGTTGCTGTTTACGATAAGTCCGGCAATACCATGTACTATAGTTACACCGCTTCCACTACAGGAAGAAAGGTTACTTTCGTTGATGGAACTGAGGTTGATGCAAACTTAAAGGGTGCCGATGCTGACGCAGATATCGCCGTTTTGGCAGTAAGCCTGTCCGATATCCCGGAGGATACCTTGAATGCAATTTCGATTGCAACCATTGATAACTCCGATGATGTTAAGGTTGGTCAGGGCGTTATGGCAATCGGAAATGCACTTGGTCTTGGTCAGACTACCACATTTGGTCATGTCAGCGCATTGAACAAGGACGTCACTACATCCGATGATAACGTTACCAGAAGCATGATGCAGATCGATGCGGCCATCAACGAAGGCAACAGCGGCGGCGGACTGTTCGATGCAAACGGTCATCTGATCGGAATTAACTCCGCAAAGAGCTCTGGCGAAGGTGTTGAGGGTATGGGTTATGCAATCCCGATTTCTTCCGTAGAGGATCTGATCAATAACATGATGAATCAGAAGACAAAGGTTCAGGTTGATGAGGAGCAGAGAGGTTATCTGGGCATCCAGGGTGTTGATGTTCCGAGCGAGTACGTTGAGAAGTTTGGTATGCCGGAAGGCGCTATGGTAACGAAGATTACCGCAGGTAGCCCGGCAGAGACTGCAGGCCTTCAGGTAAGTGATATCATTACCGCTGTTGATGGACAGTCTGTATCCAGCTACGATGCACTCAGAACGGCACTTTCTTATTATGCATCCGGAGAGAGCGTAACCATTACTGTTCAAAGACCGAGTGGCAACCAGTATACGGAGATGGAGCTTACCGTAACCTTGACAGACCGTGCATCCATTACGGATACCACTGAGGCAGATTCTAGTGATGAGACTGAGGCACAGACAGAGGAGACTCCGGCGCAGGTTCAGATGCAGAAGGCTGAATAATTTTGCTGCAATAGTTTTACCCGGAAGGTTGTTTTGACCGATAGGATAGATTTGATTTTTACCTGGAAGGTTGTTTCAATCGGCAGTTCTTGAAAATTTAAAAATGTAGTGTACCGCAATGCAGGAAAATGAGTGGCAAGCGATAGTACATAGCGAGATAGGCACATCAGCTTAGAAGGTTGGTGTGCCTTTTTGGTGTGGTGCAGCCCGGAAGTTTTACGAAGGGGGCTTCGGCAAGGTTACGATGTGAAGACGGAGCTTTTCTGCTATCAGGCAAAGTCTATTATCTACGCATGTAAATGATTTGAGCGCAATGCATTAGAAACTTGAATGTCACATAAAAATAGGTAAGGCTATAAAGAAAGAGTCTAGTATGTCCAAACAGTCAAAAATATACGGAACACAAGTAAATAAAATGCGGAGTATAGTAATGCTCTTGTCCATAGTAATACTTATTTCCTGTGTCTTTTATGTATTGGCAGCTGGAGAGTCCGAGCAAATTGTCTGGCAGAGGGATGAAAAAAAGGTCGCAATTACATTTGATGATGGACCAGATGCAAAGACAACAGCGTTGTTACTTGACGGATTAAAAGCAAGAAAAGTGCGAGCCACCTTTTTTGTGATCGGTGAGAAGGCAGAGCAAAATCCGGAATTGATTCGTCGTATGAGCGAGGAAGGTCATTTAATTGGAAATCACACGTACAGTCATGTCCAATTAAATGCGCTAAGCAGTAATCAGGCGTGTTCACAGGTAAAAGCGACAAATGATGTCATTGAGGGGATTACTGGGCAGGAGGTTATTTATTTAAGACCACCGTATGGAGAGTGGAGCCATAAAAAGGACTGTCCGCAAAATATGATCGCCGTTTATTGGGATGTGGATCCACTTGACTGGAAGCGTACCGATACCGAGCAGATCGCAGCAGATATTTTGCGTCAAGTGAAACCGGGGGATATTATTTTATTGCATGATATTTATAAGACGAGTGTACAGGCGGCTTTTCTTGTAATTGATGAGTTGCAGCGTCAGGGGTATGAATTTGTTACGGTGGATGAATTAATGTTTGTGTAACAATCGTCGAACCGCGTGCATAACCTACCGGGTTACACCAAAGGGATTGTCATTTTCTTGAAAACGTGTTAAGATTGGAATGCCGGTTCTTAGACCCGGACAAAATGATTTGACAGGACAAAGCAAATGGATTTATTTGATTATATGAGAGAAACGCAGCAAAAGGAGTCCCCTCTTGCTTCGCGTATGCGCCCAAAGACACTCGACGAAGTGGTTGGCCAAAAGCACATCATTGGAAAAAACAAGATGCTGTATCGCGCAATCAAGGCAGATAAGCTCAGCTCCGTTATCTTTTACGGCCCTCCAGGAACCGGAAAGACAACACTTGCGATGGTGATTGCCAATACGACCAGTTCCGAGTTTACTCAGTTAAATGCGACGGTAGCCGGAAAAAAGGATATGGAGGATGTGGTAAAACGTGCGAAGGATTTACAGGGTATGTATGGCCGCAGAACCATCCTTTTTATTGATGAGATTCATCGTTTCAATAAGGGACAGCAGGACTATCTGTTGCCATTTGTGGAAGATGGAACGATCATTCTGATTGGAGCGACGACTGAGAACCCATATTTTGAAGTAAATCCGGCTCTGATTTCCCGGTCAATCATTTTCGAACTGCATAATCTGGAAAAAGAAGATATCCGAGAACTGATTGAGCGCGCCGTGAGCGACCCGGTGCGTGGCATGGGAAGTTATCATGCAGTGTTGGAAGCGGATGCCGCTGAGTTTTTGAGCGATGCGGCAAACGGCGATGCGCGTGCGGCATTAAACGGAATCGAGCTGGCGGTGCTGACAACAGATCGCAGTGCAGATGGCTTGATTCACATTGCGCTTGAGACAGCGCAGGAATGCATTCAAAAGCGTGCGGTGCGCTATGATAAAAGTGGTGACAATCATTACGATACGGTCAGTGCATTTATTAAAAGTATGCGCGGCTCTGATCCGGATGTCGCTGTCTACTATCTGGCGCGGATGCTGTATGCAGGCGAAGATATCCGATTTATCGCAAGGCGTATTATGATCTGTGCGTCAGAGGATGTTGGAAATGCGGACCCACAGGCGCTTGTCGTGGCAGTGGCAGCGTCACAGGCCGTTGAGCGGATCGGTATGCCAGAGGCGCAGATTATCTTGTCTCATGCTGCTACTTATGTGGCGTGCGCGCCAAAGAGCAATGCAGCATGTGTGGCAATCTCAGAGGCGATGGATTATGTGCAGAATCATAAGACACCGCCAGTTCCAGATCATTTAAAGGATGCACATTATAAGAGTGCCGGTAAGCTTGGTCATGGGGACGGATACAAGTATGCACACAATTATCCAAACCACTATGTCAAGCAGCAGTATTTGCCAGATACGGTGGAAAATGAGCACTTTTATCATCCGTCTGAGAATGGATATGAAAAGACGATTGTGCAGCACTTGAATCGAATTCGCGAAGAAGCAGAAAGCGAGTAAGACTATCGGGAGAAAGACCGATTGTGACAGTGAGGACGGATAGACCGAGGTAGGATACAGGAGGGACAGTGCATCGGTTTTGATCATTCTGCCAGAAGATTGTCGAGCTTGGAAATATTACATTCCTTCTTTCCATTGAAGGAACACCCGAGACAAATGATGGTCGTCGCGGTGACGGACATTATGCAGCAGTATAAAGAAGATTCGCTGGGTTCGTACCGGAGACAATGATATCGGATTCTTCCCAATGGACTTCCAGAACGATGGAGAATTTGTTGGCGGATGTATTGCCGGTGGACGTAACTATTTCCACATCAATGCACAGGGTGATGCAGAGCCTTGCGTATTTATCCACTTCTCGGACTCCAATATCCATGACAAGTCAATTCTTGAGATGCTGCAGAGCCCATTGTTCAAGGCATATCATGAGGGACAGCCATTTAACAGAAATCATCTGCGTCCATGTCCAATGCTTGAGAATCCGGATCTCTTAAGAGAAATGATCAACAAGACTGGTGCGAAGGGAACGAACGCGGAGGCAGAGGAGACCGTTGAGCATCTTTGTGCGAAGTGTGACCGCTATGCAGAAGAGTGGGGACCTGTTGCCGATCGTATCTGGGCGGAGCAGAAGCATAAAAAGCTTCCTTATGAAAATTATACAGAAGAAAAGAGAGAGCATCCGGAGCTTGCAGCATTCGAGCATGCAGACGGATCAAATGGACTTCGAGATGAGGACATTCAGTAATTGATTCTTATCACCATTGACTTTGAGAATGAGGCTTCTTCGGAAGTCTCATTTTTGTTGTATGGTAGAGTGTTGACGCGGTAAAGAAAGTCTGATATACTTGTGTCCAACGGCGGTTAACCGTCTAATATAGCAAAATGGCTGCTTCTGCAGCAGAATGTGAGGAGAAGGATGGGAGTATTATACTATAGCACCAGAGGAGACAAACAGGCATATACAGCATCACAGGCAATTCTGCAGGGACTGGCAAAGGACGGCGGTTTATTCGTCCCGGACGCACTTCCAACGCTTGATAAGACAATGGAAGAACTGTCTGCCATGGATTACAAAGAAGTGGCTTACGAAGTCATGAAGCAGTTTTTGACCGATTACACAGAAGACGAATTAAAGACCTGTATCCAGAATGCATATAATGATCGTTTTGACACACCGGCAATCGCACCGACTGTAAATAAGGCAGGCGCCTATTATCTTGAGCTGTTCCACGGCCCGACAATTGCATTTAAGGATATGGCTCTTTCAATCCTTCCTCATCTGATGGTAACAGCAGCAAAGAAGAATCATTGCGACAAAGAGATCGTAATCCTGACTGCAACTTCTGGTGATACTGGAAAGGCAGCTATGGCTGGTTTTGCGGATGTACCAGGTACCAGAATCGTTGTATTCTATCCAAAGGGCGGTGTCAGCGCTGTTCAGGAAAAGCAGATGGTGACACAGAAGGGCAAGAATGTAAAGGTAGTCGGCATTCACGGAAACTTCGACGATGCACAGAGCCGCGTAAAGGCATTGTTTAGCGATAAAGAACTTGAAAAAGAGCTGGCAGAGGGCGGTTTCCAGTTTTCTTCCGCAAACTCCATCAACATTGGCCGTCTTGTTCCGCAGGTTGCTTACTATGCATATGCGTATGCAAATCTTCTGCGTGACGGTGAATTAAAGAATGGCGAGCTGCTAAATGTTGTTGTTCCAACTGGAAACTTTGGAAACATTCTTGCTGCTTACTATGCAAAGAACATGGGTGTGCCGATTGGAAAGCTGATCTGTGCGTCTAATGACAACAAGGTTTTATTTGACTTCTTTAGAAGTGGCAGCTACGATCGAGACAGAGAATTTATTTTAACCACCTCTCCATCTATGGATATTTTAATCTCCAGTAACTTAGAGAGACTGATCTATCGTATCGCAGGCGATGATGCAACGGTAAATGCTGAGTTGATGGCATCCCTGTCCAAGAATGGAAAATACACCATCACAGAAGAGATGGAAAAGAGACTTGGTGATTTCTACGGAAATTATGCGAATGAGGCCGAGACTGCAGCACAGATTAAGGCTGTATATGAGAGCGACGGTTATGTGATGGATACCCATACCGCAGTAGCCTCTGCTGTATACGAAAAGTATAAGGCTGAGACTGGCGATACCACAAAGACATTGATCGCATCTACCGCAAGCCCATATAAGTTTGCAAGAAGCGTCATGTCTGCAATTGACAGCAAGTATGAAAATGGCGAGGACTTTGCTTTAATCGACGAACTTTGCCGTATCTCTGGCGTAAAGATTCCGGCAGCAGTAGAAGAAATCCGCAGCGCAGCCGTGCTTCACAATACTGTTGTAGACAGAGATGAGATGAAGCAGACCGTTCTTGAATTTCTTGGACTGTAAGCAGCAACGATTCTTCGAATGGGGTGCTGAATAGTTACATCTAATTTATGTATTAAGTAGTGTTTCAGGGCGCTTCGGCGTCCTGAATAACAAGGAGGGAAGAAAATGGTGAGGCTTCTTGTGGTGGACGATGAAGAGAAAATTCGTTTGATCATTCGAAAATATGCCGAGCTGGAGGGCCATCAGGTAACCGAGGCAAAGGATGGAATCGAAGCCGTTTCGCTTTGTGCCTTAGAAGATTTTGATGTGATGATACTTGACGTGATGATGCCGGGAATGGATGGATTTGCGGTGTGCAAGCAGGTGCGCCGCTGCAAAAAGATTCCAGTCATCATGTTATCCGCGAGAGGTGAAGAGTATGATCGCATCAAAGGATTTGAGCTAGGCGTTGATGACTATGTGGTAAAACCGTTTTCACCGAAAGAGTTGATGTGTCGCGTGCGTGTTGTCGTACAGCGAAATCAGACATCAGGCACTGCATATGCAAAACATGCACCGTCAAGTTCGATGTATGCAGGGCAGAATACATTAAGCATAGAGGATGCAGATACGCTTCCTGGGCGCAAGGTTTACCGCCATGGTGATCTTGTCGTTGATTTTACCGGAAGAAGTGTGATGGTAAAGAATCACAGGTTGGATCTGACACCAAAGGAATATGATCTTTTATTTTATCTGGTTGAAAACCGCAACATTGCACTCAGCCGTGATCAGCTGATTACAAATGTATGGGGATACGATTATTACGGAGATGACCGGACATTGGATACCCATATCAAACGTTTGAGAAGCAGTCTCGGAGAGTACCGCAGCTGCATCGTGACGTTAAGGGGAGTGGGGTATCGTTTCGATGATCGCATTTAAGAGAAAACATTTGAGTATTAAGTGGGGGATATTTGCCGGACTGCTTGTCTTTCTGGCAATTCTCCTGCTTTTGCTGTTTTTGCTGCAGACTGTTTATCTCGATGATATCTATAAGGCAGCAAAGAAGAATACATTAAACAATGCCAATGCAAAAGTTGTGCAGATTTTGGAAGGGCAGCTGGAAAGTTTGGTGACACTGGCAACAAATCAATCGCAGGAATCGAATGCTGCGGATGAAGAGGGCATAGCCAATACAGTTCCATCAGATGAGGACGTGATTCGTGCAATCGAGCAGCAGCTTGACCAAGTCACTGTTGAATATGACATTGATACACAGGTTTCCAGGGAGGATGGAACACTTCTTTACAGTTCACTTCGCATGTATGAGAACACACTTCCAAAACAGTTTTATCAGGATTCCTACAAACGGGCAGAGGAAAATGGCGGCAGCTTTACCGAGGAGATCGCAGGTGATATTCAGCGGGATCCATTTGAACTGCTTACCGGGAATGAAGAGCCGCCCGAAAAGCCGACAGGTGAGGAAAATGAGGCTGAGCAATTGCCCCCAAATGAGAATCCCGGAAATGGAATCGGTTCCGATCAGACACCACCAAGCAGCATTGAACAGGAAAGCATGGTGAGTGTAAGAATTCTGACTATCAGCAGCACACCGTATCTGACGATTTTAAGTGCGCGTCTCACACCAGTAAATGCCACCGTGCAGATGATTCGTCAGGAACTGATCTTTGTCTCGATCATCATGATCATTTTGGCACTAGTGCTGGCAATGATAATCTCGCGCCTCATCTCAAAGCCACTAAGTCAAATGAATGAGAGCGCAAAGGAGCTGGCAAAGGGCAACTACGATGTGGAGTTTCATGACCAGAGCAGCCTCGAGATTAGTGAGCTAGGGAGTACGTTAAACTACACGGCAAGGCAGCTCAAAAAGACCGAGCAGCTTCAGCATGAACTGATTGCCAATGTGTCTCACGATCTTCGCACCCCACTGACGATGATTCAGGCGTATGCCGAGATGATGCGTGACATTCCGGGCGAGAACACACCGGAAAATGTGCAGGTCATTATTGATGAGGCCGGTCATCTAACGGGCATGGTAAATGATCTTCTTGATATCAGTAAGCTTCAGGCTGGTGTAACCCAGTTAAATAAGACACATTTTAATCTGACGGCAAACCTTGAGGCGGCTGTGCAGCGAATTGGCAGAATGGCGTCAGCAAATGAGTTTACGATTGAATTGATTTGTGATCAAGATCAGGAAGTATTCGTGGATGCGGATGAATTTAAGATCTATCAGGTTGTTTACAATTTGATTAACAATGCGTTAAACTATTCAGGAGATTCCAGACACATCATCGTGCGTCAGGAGTGTACCAGCGATACCGTGAAAGTATCGGTGCAGGATTTTGGACCGGGCATCGCAAAGGAAAATCTACCATTTGTCTGGGAACGCTATTATAAGGTAGACAAGGAACACCGCCGCAGCTCAAACGGCAGTGGACTTGGTCTTGCCATTGTGCGAAAGATTTTAGAACTTCATCATGCACAGTATGGTGTGGACAGTACACTCGGGCAGGGAAGTACGTTTTGGTTTTGCCTGAAAGGAACAATACGAAAAAGGGAGGATATATGATAGAAGAAAATAAGTCTTCGATGAAGAACAGCGTCAGAAGACTCATTATCGCAGGAATTGGTATGTTGCTCCAGATTATCTGGGTTGTGATTCTTGTGATGCGACTCAATCAGTATTCACAGATTATTACATTGCTTACAACAGTAATTGAGCTTGTACTGGTACTGGCTGTCTACAGTATGGATACCAATTCGGCATTTAAGCTTCCGTGGATCATTCTGATCACGGTGGCACCGATCGTTGGAATTTGCGTATTTTTTCTGTTTGGCCGTTCGGGTGCGACAAAGAAAGTGCGTATGCGTTACCGAAAAATTGACCAGCGCCTGTTCGCCTATTTGAGTCAGGATGAATCAATCATTGATGAGTTATCAAAAAAAGATGAGCGGTTAGCAAACGATTTTAAATATTTGTGGAACTGTACAACCAGTCCTGTTTATAAAAACACCGATGTGAAATATTATGGTGACACCTGCGATGCTATGGCGGCTCAGCTAGACGATATGATGCAGGCAGAGCACTTTATTTTTTTGGAATATCATGCCATTGAGATGGCAGAATCCTTCCAGGCGCTTCGCAAAGTGTTGATGGCAAAGGCAAGAGAAGGTGTGGAGATTCGCATCTTATATGATGATGCGGGTTGTATTGGCTTTTTAAATCCACGCTTCATCAAATATATGGAAAGCATGGGCATCCAGTGCCGCGTATTCAACCCGATTATGCCGGTGCTCAATATCTTTATGAACAATCGTGATCATCGAAAGATCACCGTCATCGATGGAAAGGTGGGCTATACGGGCGGTTACAATTTGGCCGATGAGTATTTTAACATTACCCATCCATATGGACAGTGGAAGGACAGTGGAATTCGCTTCGAGGGAGATGCGGTGCGCACGGCAACGATTCTCTTTTTGGAAATGTGGAATGCACTGAAGGAGCAGAATACCGATGTTGCCAAATATCTTCCAGTATATCCGTACAAGGCGAAGGAACCAGGTTTTATCGCCCTTTATGGTGACAGCCCACTTGATAAGGAGCATACAGGTGAAAACGTATATATGAACCTGCTGCGCCATGCAAAGAAATACATTTATTTTACAACTCCATATCTGATTTTGAGCGATGAGATGACAAGAGAGCTTACTGGGGCAGCCAAGCGAGGAGTCGATGTGCGTATTATCACGCCGGGAATTCCGGACAAGAAGACGATTTTCCAGGTAACAAAGTCATACTATCCGCAGCTGTTAAAATATGGTGTCAAGATTTATGAGTATACGCCGGGCTTTATGCATGCAAAGCAGTGCATCTGTGATGGTGAGATTGCGGTAGTGGGAACAATCAATCTTGATTTTAGAAGTTTGTATCTTCACTTTGAAAATGCAGCGCTTTTCTGCGGCTACGCGGCTGTCTCTCATGTAAAAGAAGATTTCGATGCATTGTTCCCAATCTGCAAGGATATGTCAGAGGAGCCAGCTGAGCGAACAAGACGACTTCGCTTATCACAGTTGATCTTACGGTTATTCTCACCACTTATGTAATAACACCAGGGGATCAAGTCAAACGCTGGTCATGCTTGCATAACAAAACGTTCGACTTTGCGTCTCACCGGTATTATAAAAACTAGATATATGAATACGAAAGGAAAAAAGAGTATGGCTGTTTTATTTCCAAAAATTCCAGTCCTCCTGCATGGAGGCGATTACAACCCGGACCAGTGGCTGGACCGCCCGGATATCTTAAAGGAAGATATCCGTATGATGAAAAAGGCAGGAGTAAACACTGCAACAGTGGGTGTATTTTCCTGGTCTGCACTCGAACCAGAGGAGGGCAAATTTAATTTTGACTGGCTGCATGACATCATGGATGAGCTGTATGCAAACGGCATCTACACGGTACTTGCTACTCCGACCGGAGCCAGACCGGCATGGATGGATGAGAAATATCCGTCTGTTCTGCGTGTTGAGCGAGATGGAAGGAGAAACCATCACAGCGGTCGACACAATCACTGCATGAGCTCTCCAGAGTATCGTGCACAGGTCGAGAAGATGGATACAAAGTTAGCACAGGAGTTTGGCAATCATCCGGGATTAATTTTGTGGCACATCTCAAATGAGCTGGGCGGCGAGTGCTACTGCGATAACTGTAAGAAGCGTTTTCAGGAGTACCTGCGTAAGAAGTATCACAACAACATTGATGAGTTGAACAAGCAGTGGTGGACCTCCTTCTGGAGCCGTCATTTTAACAATTTCGAGCAGATCGAGCCACCGTATGACAATGGTGAACATTCCATCTTAGGACTGAATCTGGATTGGAAGCGTTTCAATTCCTGGAACATGAAGGATTATCTGGCGTTTGAGCGCAAGATCTTAAAGAAGTACACACCAGACATTCCAGCAACGGCAAACTTTATGAAGCTGTTCGAGCAGTTAGACTATGTAGATCTGGCAAAGGAAATTGATATTATTTCTTGGGATGGCTATCCAAGCTGGAATAACGACTATGAGACAGCGGCTGACACAGCAGCAGAGCTTAGCTTTGATCATGCGGTAATGAGAAGCTTAAAGAAGGACAAGCCATTTATGCTGATGGAAAGCACACCGAGCCTTGTCAACTGGCATGCAGTGAACAAGATCAAGCGTCCGGGCATCCTGCGCGCAAGCAGCATCCAGACAATCGGCTGCGGAAGTGATACCGTGCAGTATTTCCAGTGGAGAAAAGGTCGCGGCGCGTCCGAGCAGTTCCATGGCGCTGTTGTCGATCATCTGGGAAGAGACGACACAAGAGTCTTCAAGGAAGTATCTGAGGTTGGTGAGATCTTAAAGAAGTTAGCGCCGACAGCAGGTTCTAAGGTAATATCCAAGGCAGCCGTTCTGTTTGACTGGAGCAATCGTTGGGCGATCAAGGATATGCAGGGCATGGCGCGCGATACCAAGAATTACGAGAAGGAAGTGCGTAAGTTCTATAACATTCATTTGAAGAAGGGCATCAATGCGGACATCGTATTCCCGTTGGAAGATTTGTCTGCATACAGTCTCGTTGTAATTCCAATGTACTATGCAATGTCTGAGGAGGCTGGTGCATGGTTAAAGGAATATGTAGCAAATGGTGGAACCTTAGTAGCCACCTACTTGACTGGCTATGTAAATGAGAACACGCTGGCATACTTAGGCGGCTTCCCAGGTGCAGGTCTGGGCGAAGTATTTGGCTTGTATGCCGAGGAACTTGACACCCTTTACCCGTCTGATTCCAATGCCATTATCATGAAGGATGGAACAAAGGCTACTGTAAAGGATTACTGTGAGTTACTCAAGCTGACAGGAGCAGAGGCGCTTGGTACCTACGAGAGCGATTTCTATGCCGGTATGCCAGCAGTCACCGTTCATTCCTACGGAAAAGGAAAGGCGTATTATCTGGGCACCAGAATGGAAGAAGCTGATCTGATTCATTTCTTTGCACCAATCTGGGCAGCGTGTGGCATTCAGGCGACCGAGCTTCCAGAAGGCGTTGAATATTTGACACGTATCGCAGAGGATGGAAGCACCTTTGATTTCTATGTCAATTACAATACGACTCCAGTCACCGTTACACTGGCAAAGGACGGAAACGATCTTCTGACAGGTGAATCCGTAAACGGTAAGGTTGAGATTGCACCATTCAATGCAGTCGTTGTAAAATAAGCAAATGTGAGGTTTTGAGATGAGAAAAGAATTGTTTCATATGGAGCGCGATGTCTTAAACATTGGCGACAGTGTTACGATCATCGAGGGACAGCTCCCATTTTCGTATTATTATACGATCGTTCCGGCACTGGCAATGTCCAAGAACTATAAAAATGCGGATCGCATCAAGAGCCGTGAGGGAAAGGTCATTTCCAAGGAGCGAAAAGGAAGTACATTTGAAATCTATGTTGAGTTCGAGAACTGATTTTGCAGATTTTGCAATTCAGTAGATCCTGTACGATGCTTGTACAAATGCTTATTTGTACGAATTTGTATGAATTTAACGGTCTGTGCAACTGACAGACACGAAAAATTTGCAATTTTGCAGAAATTTGTTTTGGGGCTTGAAAAATAAATCTATCCATGGTACTATACTTTAGATAACAAAAGTCAAGGCGATGTACCGCCTGGATAGAGAATTGCGGACGGTGCACGTATGTGTACCGTCTTTATTTTTGTCGAAAGGGCATGGGTGAACCAATGAAAGCATTTCTGATTTTAGAGGATGGGCATGTATTTACAGGAACAGCGATTGGAGCTGACAAAGAAATCATCAGTGAGATTGTATTCAATACTTCAATGACAGGCTACCTTGAAGTGCTCACAGATCCTTCTTATGCGGGTCAGGCAGTTGTAATGACATATCCGCTGATCGGCAACTACGGAATCTGTTATGAGGATATGGAGTCTAAGAGACCGTGGCCGGACGGTTATATTGTACGTGAGCTGTCTCGTATGCCAAGCAACTTTAGATGCCAGGGAACCATTCAGGAGTTTCTTGAGAAAAACGGTATTCCGGGAATCTGTGGAATTGATACGAGAGCACTGACCCAGCTGCTGCGTGAGAAGGGAACCATGAATGGTATGATCACACGCAGAGAGGACTTTGATCTGGAGGAGGTTCTTCCAAAACTCAAGGCATATACCCCGACAGGTGTTGTAATGGCAACGACCTGCAAGGAAAAAGAGGTTTTACCGGGAGACGGCTATAAGGTAGCACTGCTTGATCTGGGTGCAAAGAGAAATATCGGCGCTTCCTTAAATAAGAGAGGATGCGAGGTTACGATTTATCCGGCTGACACAAAGGCAGAGGAGATTTTAGCAACCAATCCGGATGGCATCATGCTTTCCAACGGCCCGGGAGACCCGAAGGAGTGTACTGAGATCATCAAGGAGATCAAGAAGCTGTACGACTCCAATGTTCCGATCTTTGCAATCTGTCTTGGACATCAGCTGATGGCACTGGCAAACGGACTGGATACCCACAAGATGAAGTATGGTCATCGTGGCGGCAACCATCCGGTAAAGGATTTGAAGACAGGAAGAGTGTATATTACTTCTCAGAACCATGGATACGTAGTTGATACTGATAATTTGGATCCAAAGGTTGCGGTTCCGGCATTTGTCAACGTGAATGACGGCACAAATGAGGGATTGGCTTACACTGGAAAGAATATTTTCACCGTTCAGTACCATCCAGAGGCTTGTCCGGGACCACAGGACAGCGCATATCTGTTTGATCGTTTTCTGGATATGATGGCAGCAGGAAAAAACAACGAATAGACGACAGGAGGAGACACAGCAATGCCAAAGGATAGCAGTATAAAGAAGGTTCTTGTAATTGGTTCGGGTCCGATTGTCATCGGCCAGGCAGCAGAGTTTGACTATGCGGGCACACAGGCCTGCCGCTCATTAAAAGAGGAAGGTGTATCGGTTGTTCTGGTAAACTCTAACCCGGCAACCATCATGACGGATAAGAGAATTGCCGATCATGTCTATATCGAGCCGTTAACCGCAGAGGTTTTGGAGCAGATCATCGCAAAGGAGCGCCCAGACAGCGTACTTCCCACTCTTGGAGGTCAGGCAGGATTAAACCTTGGTATGGAGCTTGCCGAGAAAGGTATTTTGGAGAAATACGGATGCCGCCTGATTGGTACCACACCGGAGACCATCCGAAAGGCCGAAGACCGTCAGGAATTCAAGGATACCATGGAGAAGATCAAAGAGCCGTGTGCGGCATCAAAGGTTGTTCACAACATCCCAGACGGACTTGCATTTGCAGAGGAGATCGGATATCCGGTTGTTCTTCGTCCGGCCTACACACTTGGCGGAAGCGGCGGCGGAATCGCTTATGATCCGGAGCAGATGGAGGAGATCTTAGGAAATGGTCTTCGTCTTTCCCGTGTCGGTGAGGTTTTGGTTGAGCGCTGCATCGCAGGCTGGAAGGAAATCGAGTACGAGGTAATGCGTGATAGCGCTGGAAACGTAATCACCGTCTGCAACATGGAAAACATTGACCCAGTCGGCGTTCATACCGGAGACAGTATCGTCGTTGCACCGTCCCAGACACTTGGCGATAAGGAATATCAGATGCTTCGTACCTCTGCGTTAAACATCATCAGCGAGTTAAAGATCACCGGAGGCTGTAACGTTCAGTACGCATTAAAGCCGGACAGCTTTGAGTACTGTGTCATCGAGGTTAACCCGCGTGTAAGCCGTTCTTCTGCATTAGCATCGAAGGCAACTGGATATCCGATCGCAAAGGTTGCAGCAAAGATCGCACTGGGTTATACACTGGATGAGATTCCAAATGCGATCACAAAGAAGACCTTCGCCAGCTTCGAGCCAATGTTAGACTACTGCGTTGTCAAGATTCCGAGACTGCCGTTTGATAAGTTTATCAGCGCATCCAGAAAGCTGACCACACAGATGAAGGCAACCGGTGAAGTTATGGCAATCTGTGATAACTTCGAGGGTGGTCTGATGAAGGCACTTCGTTCTCTTGAGCAGCACGTTGACAGTCTTGTAACCGATGAGTACAGCAAGCTGTCCGCAGACGAGTTTGAGGAGCAGATGGCAATTGTCGATGACCGCAGAATCTTCCGTATTGCAGAGGCAATCCGCAGAGGCTATACCTATGACAAGATTCATGAGATCACCATGATTGATCCGTGGTTCATTGACAAGATTGCAATCCTCGTTGAGATGGAGCAGCGTCTGGCAAAGGAAGAGCTTACACCAGAGCTGTTAAAGGAAGCAAAGCGCATTGAGTTCCCGGATAAGGTAATCGCATCCTTAAGTGGTAAGACCGAGGCTGAGGTAAAGAAGATGCGTTACGACAACGGCATTGTGGCAGCGTTCAAGATGGTTGATACCTGCGCAGCTGAGTTTGCCGCAACAACACCATATTATTACTCCGTATTTGGCAGCGAGAACGAGGCCGCAAAGACCGACGGAAGAAAGAAAGTGCTCGTACTTGGTTCTGGCCCGATTCGTATCGGACAGGGTATCGAGTTTGACTTCTGTTCCGTTCATTGTACCTGGGCATTTGCAAAGGAAGGCTACGAGACCATTATCATCAACAACAACCCAGAGACCGTATCAACCGACTTCGATATCGCAGATAAGCTGTATTTTGAGCCACTGACACCAGAGGATGTTGAGAGCATCGTAAATCTGGAGCATCCGGACGGCGCAGTCGTACAGTTTGGCGGTCAGACTGCAATCAAGCTGACAGAGGCACTGATGAAGATGGGCGTTCCGATCCTTGGAACAAGCGCAAAGGACGTTGATGCAGCAGAAGATCGAGAACTGTTTGATCAGATTCTTCGCGAGACCAAGATTCCGCGCGCATCCGGCGGCACCGTATTCACCGTAGAGGAAGCATTAAAGGTTGCTCATGAATTAGGTTATCCGGTACTGGTTCGCCCGTCTTACGTACTTGGCGGACAGGGTATGCAGATTGCGATCAACGACGAGGACATCACCCAGTATATTGGTATCATCAACCGCTATGCGCAGGAGCATCCGATCTTAGTCGATAAGTACCTGATGGGTAAGGAGCTTGAGGTCGATGCCGTATGCGATGGACAGGATATCCTGATTCCGGGTATCATGGAGCACATCGAGCGTGCTGGTATCCACTCTGGTGATAGTATTTCCGTTTACCCGGCAAAGACCATCAGCCAGAAGACAAAGGAGACCATCGTTGAGTACACCAAGCGTTTGGCAAGAGCACTTCATGTAAAGGGTCTGATCAACATTCAGTTTATCGAGTATCAGGGCGAGGTTTACGTAATCGAGGTGAACCCGCGTTCTTCTCGTACCGTACCATATATCAGCAAGGTAACGGGTATCCCGATCGTCGATCTGGCAACACAGGTTATCATCGGAAACACCATTCGCGGACTCGGCTATGAGCCAGGTCTTCAGAAGGAAGCCGACTACTATGCAATCAAGATGCCAGTATTCTCCTTCGAGAAGCTGCGCGGAGCCGATATTGCACTCGGACCGGAGATGAAGTCCACTGGTGAGTGTCTTGGAATTGGTAAGACCTTCAACGAGGCACTTTATAAGGCATTCCTTGGTGCAGGATTTAGACTGCCGAAGTACAAGAAGATGATCATCACCGTCCGCGACGACGATAAGGAAGAGATCGTTGATATCGCAAGACGTTTCAAGGCAATCGGCTACGAGATCTATGCGACAAAGGGAACAGGAGCTGCACTGCGCGCAAAGGGTGTTGATACCCTGTATGTCAGCAAGGTACAGCAGGATTCTCCAAACCTGCTTGACTTAATCCTTGGTCATCAGATTGACCTTGTTATCGATACACCGACTCAGGGTGCAGAGCGCAGCCATGATGGTTTCATTATCCGTCGAAATGCAATCGAGACCGGTGTAAACGTACTGACCGCGATCGATACTGCAAAGGCGCTGATCACCAGCTTGGAGAATCGAGAAGAGCAGCTGACATTAATTGATATCGCTACGATCTAAGATATCAGGGACAAAAGTCCGAGTGCGCTCGTGCTTGCATAAGAAAGCACATGGCTTTGGAACCTGTAGGGTATCGAAAAAGTAAGAACAAATAAATAGAAAACAACAAAAAGACAACATCGGGGGACAATAGCAATATTGTCCCCTTGTGCGTTTTCAACGCTGAAAGATGCTTAAAAAGGAGGAGAAGCAAATGCTTAGACAGACAATAGCCGAGCTCATTGTGCTATTCTTTTGCTATTCCGTCGCCGGATGGTGTATGGAAGTTACCTTAAAATACATACAATTTCATCGCTTTATTAACCGTGGATTTTTGATTGGCCCGTATTGCCCGATCTATGGTTCTGGTGCAGTTGTTGTCACTGTCTTAGTTGGAGGATTGATCGGAAATGCCAGTTATATCGTAACATTTCTGGCATCATTTGTGCTGTGTGGTGCGCTCGAATATTTTGTCAGCTGGTACATGGAAAAATTGTTCCATGCGCGCTGGTGGGATTACAGCCAAAAGCCGATGAATCTGCATGGACGTATCTGGATTGGCAATCTGATTTTGTTTGGAATCGGAGGCGTTGCCATCGTAAAGCTGATTGATCCATTTTTAATGAAGTGGATTCATATGCTTCCGCAGTGGATTCTTTATAGTTTATCTGGTGCGATTGTGATGTTAATGATCTGGGATAATATTGTGTCTCACATTGCATTTAATCTTGTAAAGAAGGAAATTGATGGCGTAGAGGCGGACAACTCTGAGGAGGTTAGCACAAAGGTGCGTCAGCTGCTTCGTGAGGATCCGGTACTGCTTCGACGTATCGGAGAGGCTTACCCGAATCTTGAGGTACGCTCAAAAAAGATTGTCGAGAAGATCAAGGAGCAGGCAGAGGCCGTTCAGGAGAGCGTAGAAGAGAAGAAGCAGGCTGTTCAGGAAGCAGTCGAGGAGAAAAAGATTGCATTTGAAGAGAAAAAGCAGCAGGTGACAGATGCAGTGACAAAAGCACAGCAGAAGCGTCAGGCAGAGGATGCATTTTATAAGCGTATGCAAAATGCGGAACAGAAGAAACGAGAAGAAAAATAAGAAATAAGGGGAATAAAAAATGAGATATCAACCATTGTCAAGACGATTGATCAATCTGATCTATCCGTTTGTCATTTATATGGCGATCGGTATGGCGGTTTTGGGGCTGTATCCGAATGGCGGTCTTTTCGCAAATCTGATCGAGAAAGTGTCCTGTATCATTATTATGGGAATCCTTTTCTATCAGGACTCCAAACAGATTCGCTGGGAGGGAGAAGCCCTTTCTCCAGTGTCCGTTGTGCTGCTATTTTTGATTGGCGCATCGGCGTGTATTGGGGTCAATGTGCTGTTTGATCGGATCAGCTTAAAGACACTACGTGCAGAGGATGCCCAAACGGTAGCACAGGCATTGTATTCGGATACATTGTGGCTTCAGATTCTGGTGGTCGGCATTGCGGCACCAATCGCGGAGGAGCTTTTGTTTCGTGGTATTCTTTACAGAAGGATGCGTACCTGGTTGGGTGTAGGACCATCTGCGATAATGGCTCTTGTCATTTTTGCGGCAGCCCATGGAAATTTATTGCAGGCATTCTATGCATTTCTTTTGGGTGCAGTTTTAATTTGGGCGTATGAGCATTTTGCAAAACTAATCGTACCGATCTTAATACACATATCGGCAAATCTAGTTTCGATCTGTGCGCAGCAAAGCATATGGCTTGGAACGATCTTGCAAAAATATGCGGTTGTTTGGTGTATACTTGGCTTGGCGATAACTGCTATTGGGATTGTTTATTTGACGAAAAGAACTTGCAGTCGCCCGAAAAATTGTATATAATACATTCTGTATGGCTTATATATAGAAAAAACAGTATTGAAAAAAATAGAAAATTTGTATGGATTATGTCTGTAGCTACAGACTGACAGAAAGGTATGAATAGTATGAAACTTTTAACAATAACAGTTCCAAGCTATAATTCAGAAGCATATTTGGACCGCTGTATGGCAACACTGCTTCCGGGTGGTGATGAAGTGGAGATTTTGATCGTGGATGACGGATCAACGGATCGGACAGCCGAGATTGCCGATGAGTATGAACGAAAGTATCCGAATATCGTGCGTGCAATTCACAAGGAAAATGGAGGTCACGGCGATGCGGTTACGGTTGGAATCCGCAATGCGACAGGTGTATTCTTTAAGGTAGTGGACAGCGACGACAGTCTGGCACCGGAAGCGTATAAGCAGGTGCTTGATTTCTTACGCCGCGTTGTCAAAAAAAATCATGAGTTGGATATGTTGATCTCCAATTTTGTCTATGATCGTCACAACGAGAATGGTGATGTGCTTCACCAGAAGTCGATCGACTATCGAAAGACGTTACCGAAGGGACGCTTCTTTAACTGGAAGGATACCGGAAAGTTCCAGACCGGTCATTATCTGTTGATGCATGCGGTTATTTATCGTACCAGCTTGTTAAAGGGAATCAATCTGACACTTCCGAAGCATACTTTCTATGTTGATAATATTTATGTATATAAGCCATTTCCATATGTGCGCGTAATGTATTATCTGGATGTGGATTTTTACATGTATTACACCGGAAGAGAAGATCAGTCGGTAAATCAGCAGGTTATGATGAAGCGGATCGACCAGCAGGATCGCGTAAACCGAATCATCTTTGATGCGTTCGATCTGGAAAAGATCAGCAATCCGAAGCTGCGCAGCTACTTATACAGTTATCTGCAGATTATGTGTACTGTAACGACCGTTCACTATGCGCTGATTAACACCGAAGATGCACAGCATAAGAAGGAAGCACTCTGGAACTATATGAGAAAGACAAATCCGGCAATGTGGCGTCATTTGCGCTGGAGCGCACAGGGTATTGCGCTGAATCTGCCTGGAAAGGTTGGAAGAGCGATTGTGCGCAAGGGATATAGTCTGGCGCAGAGGATTTTTGGATTTAGCTAAATACACAATGATCCCCCCTTAAGTAAATGAGGATTTACTTAAGGGGATTTTTTATGGGGGAATAGTACAAAAAAAGGATCGCTCTTTGCGATCCTTACTATCAGTAGCGGAAGGGAGATTCGAACTCTCGACACCACGGGTATGAACCGTGTGCTCTAGCCAGCTGAGCTATTCCGCCAAAATGGGGCCTATAGGGCTCGAACCTATGACCCTCTGCTTGTAAGGCAGATGCTCTCCCAGCTGAGCTAAGACCCCTTGACGAAAAGAAGTATAACTTATCTTGCAAAAAATGTCAAGCGAATTTTAAGAAAAATTTCAACTTTTTTTAGAGAATGGACGTAGAAAATATAGACCAACCATGATATGATAAGAGACAGCTGTGATTTTGCAAGAAAAGTGAATTTTGCAAAAGGGATTCTTCTTGCAGAAACAGATTTTGATCAGCGTACAAAAATAGGGAAAGGTAAGGTTATTGGATATGAGAGTTGGTATGGGATATGATGTTCATCGTCTTGTGGAAGGACGTAAACTGATCTTAGGCGGCGTGGAGATTCCGTATGAAAAGGGTCTGTTAGGTCATTCGGATGCGGACGTGCTTCTTCATGCAATTATGGATGCGCTGCTTGGTGCAGCGGCCCTTGGCGATATCGGTCAGCATTTTCCGGACACCGATCCAGCATATAAGGGTGCATCTAGCATAGAATTGTTAAAGAAAGTAGGAGAACTTCTGGAGGAGAACTGCTATTATATCAGCAATATTGATGCGACGGTCATCGCACAGAGACCGAAGCTTGCCGGATATCGTGAGCAGATGAGAGTAAATATTGCGGAGGCACTTCATCTGGAACTTGATCAGGTCAACATCAAGGCAACGACAGAGGAAGGCCTTGGCTTTACTGGAACAGGAGAGGGCATTTCTTCACAGGCAGTATGCCTGATTGATAAGCCGGAGTTTTACATGGACGGTAATGTTGGCTGCGGCGGCTGCGGTGGCTGCAGAAGCTAAGCCGCAAAATGTTGCAGTTCACGGGTCGAACCGCTTTCATAACAAAACATCCCGTGAACAATAACGATAAAACAAACGGGGGAACACCCGATTAATTTTGAAAGGATAACAAGGAAATAATGGGAGAAATCGATATTTTCGGATGTCTCTGGCTCTTTTTTGTATACTCATTTCTGGGATGGATCGCAGAGACGTGCTTCTGTATCCTGAAATATCGCAAATTCATGAACAGAGGTATGCTAAACAGTCCGCTCTGTATTGTATACGGATTTGCGGCGGTCATTATCACACTCGGCTTTCCTGAACTGTTCGATGAAGTTCCGATTTTGTTTCTGGGCTGCGTTGGCGTTTGTACGCTTCTTGAGTGGTTTACCGGAAAGATATTGGAAAAAATGGACCGCAAGAAATGGTGGGATTACTCCTCAAAAAAATGGAACCTGGATGGTTATATCTGCCTCCAGTACTCCATTTTGTGGGGCGTGCTTGGCGTTTTATCCGTAAAGTTTGTCACACCAGTGCTGATGAAGCTATATCATACAGTCCCATCTTTGATCATGCAGATCACGATGTGGGCGCTTCTTGGCGTGCTGGCAGTGGATGTGCTTGGTTCGACCTACATCATTCGCGGCAGCGCAAAACGAAACGATACGATTCAGAAAATCGATCAGGAGCTTTACACCAGAAAAAAGCGTTTTGGCAGATGGATTGAAAAGCATATCCTGATGCGTGTGGAGAAGGCGTATCCAGCAATTAATCAGGGAGAACGTCTGGAGAAGACAAAGACAACGGTGTTTGCCGAAGGGTGCAGCTTCTACAAGTTATCACTATTGTTTTTTATCGGCGCCTTTGCAGGAGATCTGATTGAAACGGTATTTTGCCGTATCACAATGGGCTACTGGATGAGCCGAAGCAGCGTTGTGTGGGGATCGTTCAGCATTGTGTGGGGGTTTGCGATTGTTGTGGCAACCTCGCTGTTATACAACTATCGGAAACGTTCCACTTCATTTATATTTGCAATGGGCACCGTTCTTGGTGGCGTGTATGAATATCTGTGCAGCGTATTTACCGAGATCGTTTTTGGAAAGATCTTCTGGGACTATAGCGGCTTTATGTTCAACATCGGCGGCCGTGTCAATTTGTTGTATTGTTTCTTCTGGGGCATTGCAGGTGTTGTATGGCTGAAGGGACTCTATCCAATTTTGTCAAAATGGATTGAGAAGATTCCAATGGTTGCCGGAAAGATTCTGACGTGGGGATTGATTGTCTTTATGGCAGTGAATAGTCTGGTGTCAGCGGCAGCGCTGATGCGTCAGGATCAGCGTGAAAATAATGTTCCAGCGAGCAATGTTGTACAGCAGTGGTTGGATGAAAATTATGACGATGAGGCGCTTTCTAAGATTTATCCAAAAGCAAAGAAGCCAAAAAAGGTTGACAAATCGGCAGACATCACATATAGTAACACTAGAAATGATGAAACCATCATCATAAAACAATAAAAAGCTTCGAAAAGGCTTTGAACGGAAAGAGTACTGTTGCAAAAAAAATGACAGAGAGAACAGGTCATGGCTGGAAACCTGTTTCATGAAACGCAGCAGGAAGTGCGTCCGGGAGCCGGTCGTGTGAATTTGCTTGTAATATTGCGACAGTAGCACGGCACGTTGGCTGCGTTATCGCCGGCTGCTTTTGCAGCATAAGTGTCAGCATGTATATGCTCTCACAGGAGTGGAACCGCGGAAAATTTTCGTCTCCTGGCTTCGGCCAGGAGATATTTTTTTGATACAAGGTTTCCAAAGTCAAAACAGTTCGTGCTTGCACGAAACTGTTTTTGCCCTTGGCAAGCCATAGGTATCAAAAACTGCGGACAGGTATTTTCGAAGCTGGAAGGGAGTTGTATGAGAATCGTTCAATATGTACTCGATGAAATACGGCTGATCAGGGAGCGGGATCCGGCGATCAGTTCACCGGCCGAGGTATTTTTGTACCCCTGCTTCTGGGCGGTGCTATGGTATCGTCTTGCGCACAAGCTTTACCTCAAAAAACGGTATTTTGCGGCGCGCATGATCTCCCAGTGGACGGCACGAAGAACGGGCATCGAAATTCACCCCGGGGCGAAGATTGGCAAGGGCTTATTTATCGACCATGGTCACGGCGTGGTGATTGGTGAGACGGCTGAGATCGGCGACAATGTTACGCTGTATCAGGGTGTTACGCTCGGCGGTACCGGAAAAGAGCACGGAAAACGCCATCCGACCATTGGAAACAATGTCATGATCAGTGCAGGCGCGAAGGTTCTCGGCTCCATCACCATCGGAGATAACTGTAAGATCGGTGCGGGAAGCGTTGTGTTAAAGCCCGTTCCGCCAAATTCCACGGTTGTGGGTGTGCCAGGGCGTGTTGTCAAGCGCGACAATGTGCGCCTGCCGCAGAGCGATCTTGATCAGGTTCATTTGCCTGATCCGGTGCTTGCTGATATTGATCAGCTCAAAAAACAGTACAGAGAACTCTATCATAGAGTAGAGAAATCTCAAATGAAAATGAATCAGAAGCGAAGAAAGGAAACAACATGGAAATCTACAATACATTAACGAAGAAAAAAGAAGAATTCAAACCACTTGAGCCGGGAAAGGTAAAAATGTATGTGTGCGGACCGACCGTATACAACTATATCCATATCGGAAATGCACGTCCGATGATCGTATTTGATACCGTTCGTCGTTATATGGAGTACAAGGGCTATGAAGTAAACTACGTTTCTAACTTTACCGATGTAGACGACAAGATCATCAAGAAGGCAAACGAGGAAGGCGTAGATGCATCCATTATTTCTGAGCGTTTTATCAAGGAGTGCAAGCAGGATATGGCAGGCATGAATGTAAAGCCAGCAACGACGCATCCGCTCGCAACACAGGAGATTGATGGCATGATCGACATGATCAGTACATTGATCGAAAAAGGTCACGCTTACGAGAAGAACGGCACCGTTTATTTCCGTACCGCAAGCTTTAAGGACTATGGTAAGCTGTCCCACAAGAATCTGGATGATTTGCAGTCTGGCTTCCGTGATCTGAAGGTCAGCGGAGAAGAGGACAAGGAGAGTCCGCTCGATTTCGTACTGTGGAAGCCAAAGAAAGAGGGAGAGCCATACTGGACATCCCCATGGAGCGATGGCCGTCCGGGATGGCATATCGAGTGCTCTGTTATGTCTAAGAAGTATCTGGGCGAGCAGATTGATATCCACGCTGGTGGTGAGGATCTGATTTTCCCGCATCATGAGAATGAGATTGCACAGAGCGAGGCTTGCAACGGAAAAGAGTTCTCTCATTACTGGATGCACAATGCGTTCTTAAACATTGACAATAAGAAGATGAGTAAGTCCTTAGGCAACTTCCTGTTAGTAAGAGATATCGAGAAGAAGTATGACCTTCAGGTGCTTCGTTTCTTTATGTTAAGCGCACACTACAGAAGCCCATTAAACTTCAGTGCAGATTTGATGGAGGCTGCAAAGAATGGTCTTGAGCGTATCTTAACTTGTGCAGCATGGTTACAGAATCAGGCATCTAAGGATGGCGAGCTGACCGCAGAGGAGAGTGCTCTGGTCGAGGAAGCAAAGAAGTACGTTGGCAAGTTTGAGGCATCCATGGAGGATGATTTCAATACTGCAGATGCGATTGCAGCGATCTTTGAGCTTGTAAAATATGTTAATACCAACAAGAGCGATGCAATGTCCGGCGCTGCTGCAAAGGCTCTTTACGATATCTTAAAGCAGCTTTGCGACATTTTGGGAATCATCATCGAGAAGAAGGAAGAGCTTCTTGATGCCGATATCGAGGCACTGATCGAGGAGCGTAAGCAGGCAAGAAAGGCAAAGAACTTTGCTCGTGCAGATGAGATTCGTAAGGAACTGGCTGACAAGGGCATTCTTCTTGAGGATACCAGACAGGGTGTTACCTGGAAACGTGTATAAGCAAGTATCGTTAAATTGTTATTTTTTTGAAAGAGGAACACAGATAAATGGAACAAAATCAGGAACTGCTTGACCAGATCCGTCAGAAGTTTGCCTTAAAGCAGATGCCTGCACATGAGTATTCTCCGCTTGTACTGGCTTACATTGGAGATGGCATTTATGATATGGTTGTCCGCACGATCTTTGTAAGCCGCGGAAATACACAGGTGGATAAGCTGAATAAGCAGGCAAGCGGCGTGTGCAGGGCTTCCTCACAGGCTGCCATTGCATTTGCGATCGCACCGCTTTTGACAGAGGCAGAAGCGTCCACTTATCGCAGAGGTCGCAATGCGCGGTCCTTCACAAAGGCAAAGAATGCCACGATGTCCGACTATCGCCATGCGACCGGACTCGAGGCGCTGTGCGGTTATCTGTATTTAAATGGGGAGACCGATCGTTTGCTTGATCTTCTCTTAGAGGGCTTTGTGCGTACTGGAATACTTGAATTTGATGGTGTACAGAGAAATACAGGTGCAGAGGGTGAAAACACGCAAGCAGGCACACAGATAGACATAGGCACACAGACACAGGCAGATATGGAAGAATGCACCGAATCAGCTATTGAAAAGGAGACGGTGCAGCAGGAACAAAGAAAGGATTAAGGAATAAAGATGGGATACCATGAATCATTAACAGAGGGCCGTAACGCGGTTCTTGAGGCATTTCGCAGCGGAAAGACCGTTGACAGACTGTTCGTATTAGACGGATGTCAGGATGGTCCGGTAAAGACCATTCTGCGCGAGGCAAAGAAGCAGGACACAATGGTACAGTACGTAAAGAAAGAACGTCTGGATCAGCTGTCCGAGACAAAGAATCATCAGGGTGTCATCGCATATTGTGCAGCATGTGAGTATGCAGAGGTCTCCGATATTTTAGAGAATGCAAAGAAGAAGGGCGAAGCACCGTTTATCGTACTGCTTGACGGCATCGAGGACCCGCACAATTTGGGGGCGATTATTCGTACGGCAAATCAGGCGGGCGCACACGGTGTCATCATTCCAAAGCGCAGAGCAGTCGGTCTGACGGCAACCGTTGCACGTACTTCTGCGGGTGCGGTCAACTATACACCAGTTGCGAAGGTAACTAATCTGGTTTCCGTAATGGAAGATTTAAAGAAAGAGGGAATGTGGTTTGTCTGCGCCGATATGGACGGCGAGGAAATGTATTCCCTGAACTTAAAGGGACCGATTGGTCTTGTCATCGGAAACGAGGGAGAGGGTGTATCCAGACTGGTAAAAGAGCACTGCGATATGGTCGCTTCCATCCCGATGAAGGGGGACATCGATTCCCTGAACGCATCGGTAGCGATGGGCGTATTGGCATACGAGATCGTAAGACAGAGACGTTCATAATCGAAATACAGTACGTTTACAGAACAGTTACTATATTATAAGATGAACATGGTTTCCGGTCTTGCATTTGCAAAAAATACAGGACCGGAAAATTTCAAACACAATTCAACTCTTTGACTGCACAAAGGGGTAAATTGATACCTTTTTTAATAAAAATAAAAAAACTTGAAAAAAGTGTTGACAAAGTGGTTATAAAGTAGTATAGTAGTGAATGTCGAGCGAAACAAAACGAATTCAGTTCGATAGACAAGCTGATGTGGCACAGGTGGTAGCGCACCTCATTGGTAATGAGGAGGTCACGGGTCCGAGTCCCGTCATCAGCTTTCGATAAGTCTTTCTGAGTGATCAGATGAATGGCTTGTCGGCAAAAAACAAAACAAGCTGATGTGGCACAGGTGGTAGCGCACCTCATTGGTAATGAGGAGGTCACGGGTCCGAGTCCCGTCATCAGCTTTTTGATGAGGCTTTCTGAGAAATCAGGGAGCCTTTTTTGTGAATGGGCGTTCCGTGAACGAAAAGATTAGAGAAAAGGTTGACATTTAGAACCCTTTGACATATCCTAATAGTTAAGTGGCGTTGCGCCTGAATAAAGGAGGAAGACTACTATGGAAAACAAAGAAGTTGTCCTGGAAGGAAACAAAGAAGAAAAGGCAACTGTCTCTAAAAACTTTATAGAGATGATTATTGACAAAGATCTGGCAGAGGGAACATACGACCATGTTCAGACCAGATTCCCACCGGAGCCAAACGGCTACCTGCACATTGGACATGCCAAGTCCATTCTGTTAAACAGCGGATTGGCAAAGGAATACAATGGAAAGTTCAATCTTCGTTTTGATGATACCAACCCGACCAAGGAGAAGACTGAGTTTGTTAAGTCCATCACCGAGGATGTAAAGTGGCTGGGGGCTGATTTTGAGGACAGACTGTTCTTCGCATCCGATTATTTTGATCAGATGTATGAGTATGCCGTATTCCTGATCAAGAAGGGAAAGGCGTTTGTTTGTGATCTGACAGCAGAGCAGATTCGTGAGTACAGAGGAACCCTGACCGAGCCAGGCAAGGAGAGTCCGTACCGCAACAGAAGCGTAGAGGAGAACTTACAGCTGTTTGAAGAGATGAAGAACGGCAAGTACGCAGACGGTGAGAAGGTACTTCGTGCAAAGATCGACATGGCTTCCCCGAACATGAACATGAGAGACCCGGTTATCTACCGTGTGGCTCATCTGACTCATCACAACACCGGAGACAAGTGGTGCATCTACCCGATGTACGATTTTGCTCATCCGATCGAGGATGCAATTGAGCATATCACCCATTCCATTTGTACGCTGGAGTTTGAGGACCATCGTCCGCTGTACGACTGGGTTGTAAAAGAGTGCGAGTTTGAGATGCCGCCAAAGCAGATCGAGTTTGCGAAGCTGTATCTGACCAATGTTGTTACTGGAAAGCGTTACATTAAGAAGCTTGTTGAGGATGGCGTAGTAGATGGTTGGGATGATCCGCGTCTTGTTACCATCAGCGCACTGAGAAGACGTGGCTTCACACCGGAGTCCATTCGTATGTTTGTTGATCTGTGTGGTGTCGCAAAGGCAAATTCTTCCGTTGATTATGCAATGCTTGAGTACTGCATCCGTGAGGACTTAAAGTTAAAGCGTGCCAGAGTAATGGCTGTATTAAATCCGATTAAACTCGTCATCGACAACTATCCAGAGGATCAGATGGAAGAGCTTGAGGTTGTCAATAACCTTGAGAATCCAGAGCTGGGAAGCAGAACCATTCCGTTTGGAAGAGAACTTTATATTGAGGCAGAGGACTTCATGGAGGAGCCGCCGAAGAAGTACTTCCGCATGTTCCCAGGCAATGAGGTACGTCTGATGAACGCCTACTTTGTAAAATGCACGGGCTGCGTAAAGGATGAGAATGGCAATGTAATCGAGGTTCACGGAACTTACGACCCGGCATCGAAGGGTGGAAATAGCCCGGACGGCCGCAAGGTAAAGGGAACCATTCACTGGGTAGCAGCAAAGACTGCATTCCACACCGAAGTTCGTCTGTACGAGAACTTAGTAGATGAGGAGAAGGGTAAGCTCAATGCCGATGGCACCTTAAACTTCAATCCGAACTCCTTAACCGTATTAAAGGATTGTGTGCTGGAGCCATCCTTAAAGGATGCAAAGGCTTACGACAGCTTCCAGTTTGTGCGCAATGGTTTCTTCTGCGTAGACTGCAAGGATTCCGAAGAAGGAAAGCCGGTATTTAACCGTATTGTTTCCTTAAAGTCCAGCTTCAAGCTGCCAAAATAAGGAGCAAAGAAAGAGCATGAAAGAAAAACTGTATACCATTCCGATCAACGATGCGTTTGCTATGGACAGTGAGTGCCCAATTTGTGCGATGAAGACGCTTCTCGAGAATAATGCAGTCGAGTTCACCATGGGACCGAGCTACATGGAGGATGATATCCGCATGGAAACCGACCGACTTGGCTTCTGCAAAACACACATGAAGATGGTGTTTGACCAGAATAACAAGTTGGGTCTTGCACTGGTCTTAAAGACTCATATCGACCGCACAAACAAAGAGATTGAAAAGCGCATGAAGATGCCGCCGAAAAAGGCATCCTTTTTCAAAAAAGAGACAAGCAATCCGCTGACCGATTATATTGATGAGCTGAATAAGTCTTGTTTCATTTGTGACCGCATCAACAACACCTTCGAGCGTTATTTGCACACCGTAGTGGCAACGTGGAAGAGTGATGCTGCATTTCGTGAGCTTTATGCCAAGGGCAAGGGCTTTTGTACCGAGCATTACGGCGACCTATTAAAAGAGGGCGCAAAGTGCTTAAATCAGAAAGAACTTGACGAGTTTACTGAAATTACAGGAAAGTTGTATTTGGACAACATGAAGCGTCTGGCAGAGGAGCTTGACTGGTTTGCAGATAAGTTTGACTACCGATTTAAGGATGCACCGTGGAAAAATTCCAAGGATTCCATTCCGAGAGCTATGATCAAGACAAACGGTATCATGGAGCTGGATGATAAAAAGAAAAATGCCTAAAAATGCTTAAAGGAAGAATGCCAGATAGGTAAAAGCAATCAATTTGAGGCAAAAAAAAACGACCGGGAAACCGGCCGTTTTTTTGTTAACAGAAATGAATTGTTTCGAGTCAATGAATGAATAATTGCCCGTGCTTGTCTTATAGACATCTATTGTCTTACATCGGCTGCATTACAGATGAATCGAAGAATTTACAGGAGCTTCCTCTTTATTTTCCTCTGCATTTGGCTCAGCATCCTCTTCATCATTCTTGGCTTCCTCGTTTTTTGCATCTTCTTCTACGCTTTCCTCAGCACCTTCCTCTACACCATCCATTGCATACAGATCGGAAACACCTTCACTTAAATCTTCGTCGATGTCAACGCCAAGATCCTCAATGTCAAGATCTGCGATGTCATTGTTTGCATCCATATCCTCGAAACTAAAATGGGAATCCTCATTTTCCTCGTCTGCGTCTTTCTTTTCGTCAGCGTTATGAGAACCTGGTCTTAAACTTTTGGTAAGATGAGCGGCATCTGCTACTAGCTTTGCGGCATCATCAAAAAGCTGTCCCTTATCAATGCTGATGTCCACATCGCTATTCTGACCAGTCACATGGATATTGATATAGCGGCGGCTGGAAGAATCGGTCGCCTCATCAGAAGAAATCGCATCATCTTCCTCCGTTTCTTTTGTGTCTGCGGTCTCCGTTTCTTTGATGTCCTCGCCTTCGAGGTTTTCGTCCTCAAGATCCTCATCAAAATTGTCTTCCTTTGGTCCGCATCCGCTGCAATTCGACTGAATCTTTACATACTTGTGCAGAACTGCGACACCGGCTGCAATTCCCGTACATATAGCAGCGCTCTTGAGTGCCAGCTTGGTCACTTTTTTCATAAATTTAACCATAGCAAACTCCTTTCCTGAACTTTTTTTGCCAACGATACCTCGTGTGTACAGCATTTTTCACTTTTTGCTGTTTGGTATCATATGGATGTCATAGACAGTATACTCTATTTTGGACAAAATGGAAAGACTAAATGCAAGTTTTATACAAGAAAAGAAAATAACAGAAAAACAATAGAAAAAGCAAGAAAAAACGAGAAAATAAAAGATATATATAAATATACACGAATATACAGGGTTGCAATATTTTGGCAAAATCAGTATTATAAACAATGTCATCGTTAGCACTCGGATGAAATGAGTGCTAGTAACAAGACGTAAGATAAGAAAATAAGATCTATGATAAAGTAGAATGTTTATTTAAGGAGGTTTCCATTATGAAGTTAGTACCTTTAGGTGACAGAGTTGTATTAAAGCAGGTCGCAGCAGAAACCACTACAAAGTCCGGTATCGTAATTCCGGGTTCTGAGAAAGAGAAGCCACAGCAGGCCCAGATCATCGCAGTTGGTCCTGGTGGAGTTATTGATGGCAAGGAAGTAACGATGCAGGTAAAGGTTGGTCAGACCGTTATTTACTCCAAGTATGCCGGAACAGAGGTAAAGCTTGAAGATGAGACTTACATCATTGTAAAGCAGAGTGATATTCTTGCAATTGTTGAATAATTCGAAATTAGCAATCAATTGAATTTGAATTGGATTTAGAATTGATTTAGAATTCTAAGGTAAGTGAAACTGAAATAGTATCAGGAGGAATAAAATCATGGCTAAGGAAATTAAATATGGCGCAGAAGCAAGAGCAGCCTTAGAGGCTGGTGTAAATAAACTGGCAGATACCGTTCGAGTAACCCTCGGACCGAAAGGAAGAAATGTTGTTCTGGATAAGTCCTATGGCACTCCGTTAATCACAAACGATGGTGTTACCATCGCAAAGGAGATCGAGTTTGAGGATGCATTCGAGAACATGGGTGCACAGCTGGTTAAGGAAGTAGCTACCAAGACAAACGATGTTGCCGGTGATGGTACTACGACCGCTACCGTACTTGCTCAGGCAATGATCAATGAAGGTATGAAGAATCTGGCAGCAGGTGCTAACCCGATCGTTTTAAGAAAGGGTATGAAGAAGGCATCTGACGTTGCAGTAGCAGAGATCGCAAGAATGAGCCAGCCGATTTCCGGTAAGGCACAGATGGCAAAGGTTGCAGCAATTTCCGCAGCAGATGACGCTGTAGGTGAGATGGTTGCAGACGCTATGGAGAAGGTTTCCAAGGATGGCGTTATCACCATCGAGGAGTCCAAGACCATGAAGACTGAGTTAGATCTGGTAGAAGGTATGCAGTTTGACAGAGGTTATGTATCCGCATACATGGCAACTGATATGGAGAAGATGGAAGCCGTTCTGGATAATCCATACATCTTAATTACCGATAAGAAGATTTCCAACATTCAGGAGATCCTTCCATTACTGGAGCAGATCGTTCAGGCAGGTGCAAAGCTGTTAATCATCGCTGAGGATATCGAGGGCGAGGCTCTGACCACACTGATTGTAAACAAGTTAAGAGGAACCTTCCAGGTAGTTGGTGTAAAGGCTCCGGGATATGGTGATCGCAGAAAGGAAATGCTGCAGGATATCGCAATCTTGACCGGCGGTACTGTAATTTCTTCTGATCTGGGCTACGAGTTAAAGGATACCACAATTGATATGCTTGGCCGTGCAAAGTCTGTAAAGGTTCAGAAGGAGAACACCGTTATCGTTGATGGCTGCGGACAGAAGGCTGACATCGAGGCAAGAATTGGTCAGATTAAGGGTCAGCTCGCTGAGACTACTTCTGAGTTTGATAAGGAGAAGCTGCAGGAGCGTCTTGCGAAGTTAGCAGGTGGTGTAGCCGTTATCCGTGTTGGTGCAGCTACTGAGACTGAGATGAAGGAGTGCAAGCTTCGTATGGAGGATGCATTAAATGCAACCAGAGCAGCTGTTGAGGAAGGTATCGTTGCAGGTGGTGGTACCGCATATATCGAGGCATCCAAGAAGGTTGCTGAGTTAGTTGCTTCCCTTGAGGGAGATGAGAAGACTGGTGCAAAGATCATCATGAAGGCACTGGAGGCTCCTCTGTTCCACATCGCAAGCAATGCAGGTCTTGAGGGCGCTGTTATTATCAACAACGTTCGTGAGGCAAAGGATGGCGTAGGCTACGATGCTTATAATGAGACTTATGTTGATATGATCGAGGCAGGTATTCTGGATCCGGCTAAGGTTACAAGAAGCGCTCTGCAGAACGCAACAAGCGTTGCTTCTACCTTACTGACAACTGAGTCTGTAGTTGCAAATATTAAGGAAGAAACCCCGGCAGCACCGGCAGGCGCTGGTATGGGCGGAATGATGTGATAATACCAGATTAGAAAAAGGCGGCAGCCGTCCATGCTTGCATGAGACGGTTGCCGCCTTTTTACTAATCGCCCAGACATGAGGAAGGAGCGGTTTTGCGAAGCAAAGCTGCGGATTCCGAATGCCTGTAGGATTGCGGGAGCGAAGCGGAGCAATCCGTGGGTATTATCACAAAGTAAAGAGAAGCAGGGCTTTTTTTCTATTCCTTTCGGTATCTTTCTACAAAAATCCCCCCAAACCTCAAAAAAGTTTAAAAAAGGTCTTTTAAAATTCATCAAAGTAATATATAATAATTTAAATATCTTCCCTGCCACCAGGCAGGATGAAAGGAGAGAAGGTATGAATAATGATATTTATGCCGAGTGGCTGGTAAAGCGTAAAAAGTCTCCGCTTGCGGTTCCGTTTTACATTGGTATCGTTGTGCTGTTTCTGATTGCGTTTTATGTCAGTGTGATTAGTCCATTTGGATTTATCGCTCTGTTGGCCGCGGCAGCAGCAGCTTACTTCGGAAGCGCGCGTCTGCATGTCGAGTATGAATATGTCTTTGTCACAAATGAGCTGGCAATTGACCGTATTCTTTCACAGCGCACCCGTAAGCGTATGAAGAAGCTGGACATCCAGAAGATCGAAAAGATGGTTTCTATGAAGTCCCATGAATTCGATTACATCAAAGGTAACAATCAGGTAAAGGTAGTTGATTTTTCCTCTGGAAAGGCCGATGCCAATACCTACGGAATTGCCTACTCTGACGAGACTGGCAAGTTCGTATATGTTATCGAGCCGAATGACAATCTTCTCAAGTGCATGAAGAGTGCAGCACCGAGAAAGGTCATGATTGACCAGAGCATTACGGCAAAGAACTAACAATTTAATAACATTTAATCAAAAGAGAGAGGTATAGTAGACATGAGTCAGATTATTGGTGATGGCATCACATTTGATGATGTCCTGTTGGTTCCTCAGTATTCTGAGGTAACTCCGAACATGATTGATTTAACAACACAGTTAACAAAGAAGATTCAGTTAAATATCCCGATGATGAGCGCCGGTATGGACACCGTTACCGAGCACCGTATGGCAATCGCTATCGCGCGTCAGGGCGGTATCGGTATCATCCATAAGAACATGTCTATTGAAGCACAGGCCGAGGAGGTTGATAAGGTAAAGCGTTCCGAGTATGGCGTTATTACCGATCCGTTCTACCTTTCCCCGGAGCATACTCTCGAGGATGCCAACGCACTGATGAGCAAGTTCCGTATCTCTGGTGTACCGATCACCGAGGGCAGAAAGCTCGTAGGAATCATTACAAACCGTGACTTAAAGTTTGAGGAGGACTTCTCACGTAAGATTCGTGAAGTCATGACCAGCAAGAATCTGGTAACTGCAAAAGAGGGTGTTACCCTTGCAGATGCAAAGAAGATTCTGGCAAAGGCAAGAGTGGAGAAGCTTCCAATCGTTGACGATGATTTCAACTTAAAGGGACTGATCACAATCAAGGATATTGAGAAGCAGATCAAGTACCCGATGTCTGCAAAGGACGAGCAGGGACGTCTACTTTGCGGTGCGGCTGTCGGCATCACAAAAAATGTAATGGAGCGTGTAACCGCTCTGGTAAACGCAAAGGTAGATTGTATCGTAATCGACTCTGCACATGGTCATTCTAAGAACATCATCAACACCTTAAAGGAGATCAAGGCTGCTTATCCAGATCTGCAGGTCATCGTTGGAAACGTAGCAACTGGCGAGGCAACAAAGGCGCTGATCGAGGCTGGCGCAGATGCCGTTAAGATCGGTATCGGACCTGGTTCCATCTGTACCACTCGTGTGGTTGCAGGTATCGGTGTTCCGCAGATCACCGCGGTTATGGATTGCTACGAGGCTGCAAAGCCATATGGTGTTCCGATCATCGCAGATGGCGGTATCAAGTACTCTGGTGATATGACAAAGGCTCTGGCTGCTGGTGCAAATGTCTGCATGATGGGAAGTATGTTTGCAGGCTGTGACGAGGCTCCTGGTGATTTCGAGCTGTATCAGGGAAGAAAGTACAAGGTTTACCGTGGAATGGGTTCCATCGCTGCTATGGAGAATGGTTCTAAGGACCGTTACTTCCAGACCGAGGCAAAGAAGCTTGTTCCGGAAGGCGTAGAAGGACGTGTTGCATACAAGGGAACTGTAGAAGATACCATCTTCCAGTTAGTTGGTGGTATTCGTTCTGGTATGGGTTACTGCGGTGCAAAGAATATCAAGACCTTACAGGAGACTGGCAAGTTCGTTAAGATCAGTGCTGCTTCCTTAAAGGAAAGCCATCCGCATGATATCCAGATCACCAAAGAGGCTCCAAACTACAGCAGTGTAAATGTTTGATAAACAGATAAGCTACTGATAAAATGAACTCCTAACAAGGAAAACCATTACAAAAGATAAAACACACACAAGGCTGCCGTGAAAACGGCGGCCTTGCTGCGTGTTTGGGGAATTAAATAATTATTTAATGATAGAATCATTTTATTGTATGGTGTGGCATTATGAAAATGATTGAAAATGATGATATATATTATATATATGGAAGGAAAACAAAATGCGAAAATTAACAGGTAAATGCAAATGGATATTTGTCACGCTGTTGTTGGTGGCGGTATGCATGGCTGCTGGTTGCAATAAAGCACAGGATACAAATAAAAATGCAGATAATTCAACGGAAACCTCACAGAAGCTTTCCGTTGTAGCAACAGTCTTTCCCTATTACGATTTTGCCAGAGCGATCGGTGGGGACTATCTGGATGTGACACTCTTGCTGCCGCCGGGTCGCGACAGCCATAGCTTTGAGCCAACCGCACAGGATCTGCTCACACTGCAGTCTGCGGATATCTTTTTTTACAATGGTGGAGAGATGGAAACGTGGGTTGAGGAGGTGTTAAAAGCTGTTCCAAGAGATCATGGCATTACATTTCAGGGAATCGAGGCTGTGGAGCTGCTCGAGGAGGCACACTCAAAGAGTATGAAAACGATCGGTCATACACATGATCATGACCACGATGACCATGACGATCACGATGATGCAGAAAGTGACGCTCACGACCATGACGCTCACGACGATGCAGAGAGTGACGCTCACGATCATGATGACGATGATGCAGAAACAGAGAATCATGATCATGATGACCATGACGGCGAGTACGACGAGCATATCTGGACTTCGCTCGAAAATGCCCAGCTTCTCGTTTCTGCCATCGAAGAGGTGCTTTGTGAGGCAGATCCAGAGCATGCTGAACAGTTTCATGAAAATGCCGCAGATTATCGTGCCCAGATTGCTGATGTCCAGTCGGAAATCGAAGAGGTTGTATCCTCCGCCCGCGTTCATAAAATTTTATTTGCCGACCGGTTCCCGTTCTTGTATTTCACACAGGAATTTGGCCTCGACTATGATGCCGCATTTGCCGGATGCGCTGGGGACACCGAGCCGTCTGCCCGCGTGATTGCTTCTTTAATAGAAGAAATACAGTTCGAAGACATCAAGGCAGTGTATCATGTAGAGATGGGAAATACAAAGACGGCAGAGATGATTCAGGAGGCGACAGGTGTTGAGATACTGGAGCTTCATTCCTGTCATACGGTCACATCAGAGCAATTGAAATCAGGCGTGACCTATGTAGACTTAATGAGACAAAATGCAGAAAATTTAAAGAAAGGATTACAGTGAGAAAAATGCTGTTTGAGTGTAAAAAGGTATCGTTTGGATATGAGAATCAGCAGGTCATAAAGGATCTGTCATTTGCAGTGGAGGAAGGCGAATATGTATGCGTGGTCGGAGAAAATGGTTCTGGAAAATCTACGTTAGTAAAAGGACTTCTCGGTTTAATACCGGCAGGAAGCGGTGAGGTTTGCTATGGTGAGGGGATTTCCAATCATGTGATCGGTTATCTGCCGCAGCAGACAAGCTCTCAGAGAGATTTTCCTGCAACGGTATGGGAGGTGGTTCTTTCAGGCTGCATTAGCACAAGAAAAGGACGTTTCTTCTATTCAAAAGAGGACAAAGAAAAAGCGAGAAAGCAGATGCGTCATCTGGAATTGGAAAATCTGGCGTCAAGAACGTTTGGTGCGCTGTCAGGCGGACAGCAGCAGCGTGTTCTGATTGCAAGAGCACTCTGTGCAACGGAGCGTCTTTTAATTTTGGATGAGCCGGTTACGGGACTTGATCCGGCGGTAACGAGAGAACTTTATGAAATTTTAGAAAAACTCAACAAAAAAGAGCATACGGCAATTGTAATGGTAACACATGATATTGCAGGCGCATTGCCTTATGCGGACAAGGTGCTTCACATTGGTCCGCAGGGATACTTTTTTGGAACGCGCAAAGAATATTGTGCGAGCGAAGAGGGAAAGCGTATGTTAGGAACGGCTTTCAGGGAGGAAGAGCAATGAATTTGATTATTACAATGTTTCAATATCCATTTATTCAGCGAGCATTAGTCGTGGGGGTGCTCGTATCGCTGTGTGCGGCACTTTTAGGTGTGTGTCTGGTGCTGAAGCACTATTCGATGATCGGAGACGGTCTTTCGCATGTCTCTTTTGGTGCTTTGTCGGTAGCCGTCGCCCTTGGCGTTTCCCCGCTGTGGTTATCCATTCCGATCGTAATCATTGCATCGTTTTGTCTGCTTCGCATTCGTGAGACAGCACACATGAAGACCGATGCAGCGATCGCAGTCGTATCTTCCTCTGCGCTGGCAATTGGTATTACCGTCACTGCATTGACGACCGGTATCAACACGGACGTTTCCAGCTACATGTTCGGAAGCATTCTTGTCATGAACCAGCAGGACGTAATTATCAGCATTGTGTTATGTATTATCGTTTTAATTTTGTTTGTTTTATTCTACAGCCGTATTTTCTCGATCACATTTGATGAGAACTTTTCAAAGGCATCTGGCGTTCCGGTAGGTCGTTTTAATGCGCTGTTATCCGTACTGACGGCTGTGACGATCACACTTGGTATGCGTATGATGGGCGCAATGTTGATTTCCAGTTTGATCATCTTCCCGGCATTAATTGCCATGCGTCTGCAAAAGAGCTTCTGTGGTGTGATTATTGCGGCGGCAGTAGTGGCAGTCGTTGATTTTTTACTTGGACTCATTATTTCATTTTTACTGTCTACGCCGACCGGCGCCAGCATCGTGCTTGTAAATCTGTGTGTGCTGTCAATCGTTACGGCAATTCAGAAGCTTCGCGGAAAGTAATGAATGTTAGCTACCCGGTAGTTTTGTGAAGGGAGATTCTGAGTAGCTACCTGATAGTTTCGGTAGTTTTCCGAAGGCGGATTCGGCGAAATATTTGTCGCCTTACCGCCTTCTAGTTTTTTTACTGCTTTTTCATAGAATTATCTCGCGCGGAACGTTGCACACTCCGTATGATTTCCAGACTCCGCATTCATTCCATTGATGGCAACGGACTTTGCCTGGCAGTAATTGCCTTCATTATAGATACACTGGATAGCGTTGCATCCAATCTTCAGAGCCGGATCTGGTGTTTCCATGCTGTTTTTAAAGGAATCGTATGATGCGTGATCAAAGCTTGCGCAGTAAGTGCAGCCACAGGAACAGGCATCCTTTGGATTTGCGTCTACCAGAATTTCAGATTTGCAGCAGCAACGATCACTGTTGTGGGAACATTCTGTAACAGTACAGGTGCAATTTGTCATAGTAGTTGTCTCCTTATTCTTGTAATTTTGTTTTGTGTTACTAGATTGCTTCCGACCGATCTCGATATTTGAATATGTTTTCGCAATATTTCAATCCATTTCGGTGGAAGCTTACGGACAGTATCTGCAAAAAAGAAAAAAACATGCGAAAAAAGAAAAAAACAGCTTGCATTTTTGTCCATGATATGATAAGGTATCTCTGTTGTGATTT
>CAVCXB010000005.1:0-53616 GCA_963605535.1 Wujia chipingensis | reverse complement strand
TTGTTATCAAAAGACTTTCCGAAATGCCGCAAACCCGCATAAATACTGGGTTTTTCCGACATCTCAGGTCACTCAAACTCGATTGTTGCCGGCGGCTTTCCTGTGCAGTCGTACATTACGCGGTTTACACCCTTTACCTCGTTAACGATACGGTTTGTTACCTTCGCAAGTACCTCCCACGGAATCTGTGCTGCATCAGCAGTCATAAAGTCAGAAGTATTTACGGCGCGAAGTGCGATTGCGTAATCGTAAGTACGGAAATCACCCATGACACCAACACTTCTCATGTTGGTGAGTGCTGCAAAATACTGGCCAAGCCCCTTGTCAAGACCTGCCTTTGCGATCTCCTCGCGGTAGATATAGTCGGCCTCCTGAACGATCTTTACCTTCTCCTCGGTTACTTCTCCGATGATACGAATACCAAGACCCGGACCCGGGAACGGCTGACGGTATACCAGATAATCCGGAATGCCAAGCTCTAAGCCGACCTTACGAACCTCATCCTTGAACAGCATACGAAGCGGCTCTACGATCTCCTTGAAATCAACTACGTCCGGAAGTCCTCCTACATTGTGGTGGGACTTGATAACAGCAGACTTGCCAAGACCAGACTCAATAACATCTGGGTAGATGGTTCCCTGTATCAGATAATCGACAGCGCCGATCTTTCTTGCCTCTTCCTCAAATACACGAATGAACTCCTCGCCGATGATCTTTCTCTTTGCCTCTGGCTCGGTAACGCCCTTTAACTTATCGTAGTAACGCTGCTGTGCATTGACACGGATAAAGTTTAACTCATACGAGCCGTTTGGTCCAAATACAGCCTCAACCTCATCGCCCTCGTTCTTACGAAGTAAGCCGTGGTCAACAAATACGCAAGTCAGCTGCTTGCCGATTGCCTTGGAAAGAAGAACTGCTGCAACAGAAGAATCAACACCACCAGACAGGGCACACAGCACCTTACCATCACCAATGCGCTCACGCAGCTGTGCGATTGTAGTCTCTACGAAGGAGGACATCTTCCAATCTCCATGGCATCCACAAATCTTGTAGACAAAGTTGGAAAGCATCTTCATACCTTCTGCGGTATGCATAACCTCTGGATGGAACTGAGTTGCATAAAGCTTCTTTTCTGGGCAAGCCATTGCTGCTACTGGGCAGACAGGTGTATGCGCAGTCACACGGAAGCCTTCCGGTGCCTTTGCAATGTAATCGGTGTGGCTCATCCAGCAAACTGTTGTCTTGGATACGCCCTCAAACAGCACATCATCTGTATCCACCTCTACCTCTGTATGACCATACTCGCTTGTCGGTGCTGTCTCTACAGTTCCACCGAGGGTCCATGTCATCAGCTGTGAACCATAGCAGATACCGAGAATCGGAATACCCAGTTCAAATATGGCTTTGTCATAATGCGGTGATGCTTCATCATAAACGCTGTTCGGGCCACCGGTAAAGATGATTCCCTTTGGATTTACTTTTTTAATCTCTTCCAGGCTCATCGTGTAAGGCTTTACCTCACAGTATACGTTGCACTCGCGCACGCGGCGTGCAATCAGCTGATTATACTGACCACCAAAGTCAAGTACAATAACCGACTCCTTCTCCATTGCAATTCCTCCTGACATTCAGTCCTGTCCGCCCTCATCACAAATGTACGAGGGGAAACTATTGTTTTCATCGTTTTTTCTTTGCGCTTTTATGCGCCAGAACCCCGACTTTTACGGCATTCTTATTTTCATTATACAGAGTGTTCCCGTTTTGCGCAAGCCCCAATATGAGACTACAGTTCACGGGGCATAACCTAGATCAGCGGTGAACCTACGGCAACCATGCGAGGAACGCGCAGTCATACTGCGCAAAATAATTCTGCGCATCCGCAATCGCCATCGTGGTAACTTCTGCAGTAACTGGATCATAGATACTTACGTTTTGTGTATCATAGCCTGTAAGAAGCAGTGCACTGTTATCTCCCGTAACTGCAAGTACCAGATGATTCTCGTTGATGTAATACAGAACCTGAGTTACGCTGCATCCGCGCAGATTCTCTACACGTCCGCTGGCATTCTTACTCTGCGAGTCGTTTGTATTTGCTGTATTGGTTGTACTACCCATTGCCTGAGCAATCACATCGTCAATTGCAATACCATCTGATAAAAGCGCCTCTACCTCAGATGCTTTGCCACCCTCAGCTGCAACAAGAATTTCCAGACATGCTCGCAGGCTGTCATCAGATGACTGCGCGGTCTGCTCCTCAAAGGTGAGATTTTTGTTTAGTGCTCTGGTACCTCTCGTCCAGACATATTGTGCCCGGCTGTCCACAACTACACCCATCTCATCGTAAGCGGTATTGATCGCATCCACCAGTGAACCATCAATTTGCTGCAGCTTTCCTCTTGCATAGACATAATACAGTTCGTCCACACTGCTGTCATCCAGCTTTAACTGATAGGCCGCTGCCGCATCACGTATCTTACAAAGTGTTCCATTTGTCTGTATCTTCTCGGTGTCAACCGCCAGACTGATGGACCACACTTTCTGAAAGCCGTCCGCGATCTGGCTCTTTGTCAGGCTTGTCGCCTTCTTGTCGCTTCGGTTATTGAAAAACATCTGATCATCGGCAGCCGCCGCATAGACACCAGTTGACGCATCCTTTGTCAGTCGGTAAATCTCCAACTGATTTTCCAAAATCTGCGTTCCTTCTATATAATAGTCGGCCATCTGATACTCACCGGACTGCGTCATATCCTCAGCAAAATCAAGAATTGTAAGCTTGTACATTGGCTTTTGTACCACCTGACCTGCCTGTGTAAACACGTCGCTCTTTCTCGCCGTGCCATACACCAGATCATCACCAAGAAAGCCCTGAATCTGCACAAACTCGCCGTCCTCAGCAGCAACACGATACGTCTTTCCAGTGCTTAGATCAGCGATTCGGATGATATTTGGAGATCCACTGTCTCCCTCCTCCCATGCAATCAGGCTGCTCGATGCATTGGAGTAAAAGCTTCCGGCACTCGGTGCAACTGCGAGCTCGGCCTTTTCGCCACTGCTCAAATCAATGGAATAAACGGTACTCTGATACAGCAGATACATCAGGTCGGATTCGTTGTTGACATAGGCGAGCGTTCCCATGTTTTTCATCAGAATCTCCTCGGAGAAGGTGACCGGAATGTAGAAGATCTCGTCAATGCTCGACTCCTCGCTCTTTTCTGCACTCTTATAATGAAGGAAGCTGACACCAACCTGTCCTTCATGATTTCCTCTGCTGTGATAGCCATATGCCATGAAATAAATATCGCCACTATCCTCCACGCGGATTGGCTGGAGCTTATAATCGTCTAATGCGGAGGAATCCTCTGCCCCATCCTGATACGTGTAGATCAGCTCCAGCGTGTTTTCCTTTGTGTTTGTCACAAAGAGCTGACCATCATAGACATAGGTCTGGATATTCTCATCATCGGATGCCATACCAGACACGGATTCATCGGTGATACCCAGTTTCAATGCGCTCTTTGCATACACTGGTGCTGAAACAGAAAACTGCTCTTTTACATGGCGCTCGAAATCAAGCAGATACAACACGTCATTTCGGAAACGCACGACATACTGCTCATTTACCATACACTCCTTACTCTCACCATTGCTGCTTAGCGTAATCGGATAGGTCAGTGTAACGCTCGCCTGACTGTCCGACAGCTCGGTAAGCGTGGTCTTAACTGTGCCTGCCTGTGGCGAAAGCCCCTTCCATGTGATCATGCCGCTTCTGGAATGCTGATTGACATAGCCAAAATCGTCGGTACCCATTGTCTCATTCGGCTGTATGTAATTTACAATAAAATCACTATTTCCATCAATGGATGCCTGCATAAAGTCGCGTGCAAAGCCGACCATGCTCTCGGTGTGCCCCTCTGCCAAATAGAGGATTCTACTATAATAGTAGACTGGCGTTCCTGACTGACTAACGCACAGAATTAGTTTATATTCGTTGCCTTCATCAACCAGATTAGACAGCTGAAGCTGCGCAGTCATCGTGCTGCCATTTTTCTCCCAACCGCTTATCGTACCGTCCTCGACAAGACGTGTGCCGTCCAGTCCTCTGACCTCGTAGGAAATCTGATCCGCATCGACATAGTCGGCCTGATTAATCTGAATGGAGAGTTTATGTTCCTTCGACAGGGGCGTAATGCAGCCCCTCATCGTGGAAACCTCCATCTTTTGTGTATAACCACGCAGCGTGTTGCTGCCGTTTTCAAGATATTGTAACTGAACAGTGGCAAGGGTAGCCGCCTGCATTGTCTCATAGCTGTCTGTCTGCTGTGTTGTCTGCGTATATTGCTGATATACGGCAAAGCCGCCAAATGCGGCAGCAAAGATGAAAATCAGCAGCAGAATTCTTCGAATTAGCCTTTTCAAATCAAAACCATACCTTTCTTTTAACCTGTTGTCAGGCTATTATGGCTTTATTTTACTTGCAAACAGGTAAAATCACAAGTCTTTTTTTGCGCCGCCGTTTACGTTACTATCGTCTACAACTCCCCCGCCTACATCTTCGCCTTCCGATCTCCTGATACAAAAGGACACTGACCATATCCTCGAGCCAACTCTGGCGTCTCGGTGGTCTCGGAGGCGGGCCTGGGCGTCCCGGAGGTGGACCTAGTGGGCCAAAGGGTGGCGGGGGCGGCGGTCCTGGCGGTTCTGGTGGCGGACCAAATGGCGGCGGTGATCCCGGTGGGCCTGGTGGACGACCAGGCGGTGGCGGGCCGGCGTGTCCGCTTGCCTCGAAAAGTTCTTCCATCGGTATCTCTTTAAATTCATCACACTCCCGAAGCCGCTCACAAATCTGCCGCCCTGTCCGGTCCAGACTGATCTTATCCGGGTATTCATCGTAAATGAAGCTTCCTGCATAATCAAGTGAATCACACGTGCGCTCTATTTCTTGCTGTATCTTCTTTATTTTTTCTGGATAGAGGCTCTTCCAATATTGTGCCTGAAGTTCCTCTGCCGCTTCTTCAAGTCGTCTGGCAATCATCGCATCCTGCGGGCTCTGCGGCCGCAATCGGGAGGACTGATGATACAGCCCGTACTGGCTGTGACTGCTCCATATCATAGCGAAACCCTTTCCGGCGAATTTACTACCAGTTTATGCCGGACTTTGTCCAAGTGTTCATTGTGGACGTTTCAATCGTCCCACTGTACTGCCGGAAAGCCAAGGATGCATCTGGTCTGTTCGCCATTCACGCGATACAGTAGATTTACATTTGCCCTTTCATTTTGAAACCGTATTCCTTCTCCAAGACTTTCTCCATATCCATAGTAAAGCTCCAAATTGTCCTGCTTTTGTATGTTTACAAGCGATGCGCCTGCCTCTGCCATCAGTTTTTTTGCCGATGCGTCAATTTCTTCGTCTGTCAATACCTGCTGCCAGCTTCCTGTAATCTCCAAACATACCGCCGACGCTGTCTGGCTATATTCCTCTAATTTCTTTTTTTGCTCATAAATTTGCTGCATTTTTTCTGACCAGTTTCCTGAAAATTTCCAGCTGATCAAATTTTTACTTTCATTTTCTCTGCTTAAGTATTTCAAGCTATACGAAACTTCCGTGTCCGCCCCCGCAAGCTCCCACACACAGCCGTAGCTCTCCTGCTTCTTTCTGATTCCATATCCGCTGTAAATCCCGCAGACTGCTGCTGCGCCCTCAAGGTATTGTGTGATTTCTTCCTCTGACAAAAATGCAGGGCAGGAGCCACCAAGGCGAATCTGTGCCGTCACATCATCGGTAAATTCGTTCGTAAAATAGGAAGCAAATTGCGTGCTATCTGCCGCTTTTTTCTGGCCTCCAGCCAGCCCAAATGCCTCGAATGCAATGACCGCACACCATACCGTGCAGCAGATTCCTGTCAATATCCGGTACATAATGATCTCCTTTCTTGCTCCTATTGGGAAGTATTTCCTGTTTCGGCATATTTATACATTTAAACAGAAACAATCGTCGAGATGTTTTCATAAAACTTCCAAGCAACAAAAAACACCTGTTGCCATCCGACAACATCTTTGCTATACTAAGAAAAAAGTGCCCGGCTTCTGGTCACTTTTTCACGAGGAGGGGTTCTATGTCTAAGCCAACGCTTTACCGAAATCGTTTGATACCACTTGAATCTGTACTGTTAACGGATGATGAGATCCTACATCACGATGATTCAAAAATCATTACTGTATGGAAAACACTTCATCCAAAGTCGGATCTGGCATATGGCTATTCCTGCTATTTTCTGGATCGTGGCTTTAAAATCAGTCGTTTTTATTCACACAACCATGATTTTATGTATTGGTATTGCGACATCATTGAAACGGAATATCAAAAAGATACGGATACGTATGTTTTTACAGATTTGTTAGCCGATGTAATCGTAAAGCCAAATGGTAACACACGTGTAGTAGATTTGGATGAACTGGCCGATGCCTTTGAGCGCGGACTGCTCTCCTCAAAACGCATGAGCTGTGCGCTCAGACAACTTGACGATCTGCTTCAGGTCATTTATCGTGACCGTTTCGAGGCCCTGACAGAGCCGTTGATGAAACAGATCACAGAGTATGAAGCATCAGAGCAGAATGCAAATTCAATGCATGCAGATTAAATGAATGCAAATTAAATAATTCTGCTCACGAAAACAAAACAATAAGAAGCAAGTGACAAACAGCAAACACCAAAAAGCAAAGGAGATTTTATATCATGATAGCAATTGGATGCGACCACGGCGGTTACGAATTAAAGCAGGAAATCATCAAATACCTGAAGGAAAAGGATCTGCCATTTAAGGACTTTGGCTGCTACGACAACAGCTCAGTGGATTATCCGATTTATGCGCGCAAGGTGACAGACGCCATCACACGCGGCGAATGCGATAAGGGCATTTTAATCTGTGGAACCGGCATCGGCATTTCCATTACAGCAAACAAGGTTCCGGGCATCCGTGCCGCATTGTGTACCGACTGCTTCTGTGCTGAGGCAACCAGACTTCACAATGATGCAAATATCCTTTGCATGGGTGGACGTGTCGTAGGATCGGGACTCGCGGTTAAGATTACCGATACCTTCTTAAATACACCGTTTTCTGGCGATGAGCGCCACAAGAGACGTATCAATCTGATCGAAAACAGAGATCCATCCGAGAACGAATAAGCAATCAGACAAAAAGTGAGGAATCAATCACGATTTTGAATTTTAAAAAGTATAACCTTGCGAATTCGAAAACGGCTCAAAAATACAACTCAATCAATGTGCAAATTATAAACGTACAAAAGAAAGGGTTTCACCATGCCTTATACCGGACCACGTACTCCGTACCGCACGAAAAAAGCGTCACCTGCCTGCTGCAGCGTGGCGCGTCTTCTTTCGGAGCATGAAGATTTTATTTTATTTGACACAGAGACAACGGGGCTTTCTCCGGCGTCTTGTGTTATTATTGAAATTTCTGCCCTCAAAATCCGTTCCCGCGATTTTGAAATTCTCGACCGACTGACGATCTACATCCGCCCGCAGTCCCCGATTCCGCGCGCGATTGAGCGCCTGACTGGCATCACAAATGATGCTCTGTGCGATGCGCCATCCGAGGAGGAAGCGTATCCGATCATTGCAGACTTTTTCGGAAGCAATACCGTCTGCGGCGCTTACAATGTATCGTTTGACCGAGGTTTTATGGAAGCACTCTTTTCCAGACACGGTGCCTCCTTCCAGACTTCAAGAGAGATTTTCGATGTGCTAAAGCTTGCAAAAGAGGTAGTGCCTGCTGGTACCACACCAAATTATAAATTAGCTACTATGTTTTCCTATTTTCAGGAGCAGGGAAAGCTGTCAAAGAAATTGTTTCCAGAAAATGCTAACAGTAATGACGTTAATGACAGTAGTGACAATGCTGCCACTACCATTTCCTTCCATAATGCAGAGGATGACACCCTTGCGATGTTTGGCCTTTTTGATGGTCTCTATCACGAAGCATTAAAACTTTTGCCCAAGCAAAGCGATGTCTCATCCGAGCTTCATGCCGTGATTCGCACCGTTGCACGCTGGGAAGGACCGGGTGGACGCTCCCGCATCTATGTCAACTTAAAATCGCCCTACGGTACAGTCTACTATGATTTAAATCAGGCCACTTGGGCCAATAAGGATTATTCTACGGATATTCTCTCCATGATCAGCCTCGATGCACTTCGACAGGATGTCTTTGCCCGCACGGGTGCCACCACGGAAGCCGATCTGTGGAAGTTTACCGGGAAGGCATAATTAGTTCGTTCGCAAGTAGCAAATGCCTACAATAAAATAAAATGGATAAATGAAATGTGCAAATAAAATGCGCAAATAAAATAGAAGCCGCTTACTCACCAATTTTCGATGACGATGAGTAAGCGGCATTTTTAATTCAATATTAATTCAATATTAATTCAAAATTATCCTAACAGTGCCTCTGCGTACTTTCCAAGCTCTGCGCTCTTTGCCTCTGCATCTTCCATGCTGGTTCCCTTTACGCCGTAGTACAGCTTAATCTTCGGCTCGGTTCCAGATGGTCTTACGCACAGCCATGCGCCATCCTCGAGATCATAATACAGTACGTTTGACTGCGGAAGTCCGGTCGGTGTTACCTCGCCAGTCGTCATATCCTTGCAGGTATCCAGCTTGTAATCTCTTGCCTGTGTTACCTTGTACGGACCGATCTTCTCCGGTGCATTTGCACGCAGATTCTCCATGGTCTGAGCGATCTTTGCCAGACCCTCGATACCCTTCATGGTAACGGACTTTACGCTATCCTTATAGTAACCATACTTGTCATAGATGGCAAGCATCTGATCCCAGAGAGTCTTGCCCTGCTTCTTGTAGTAAGCAGCTGCCTCACACAGTGCCATTGTCGCAACAATCGCATCCTTATCTCTTGCGTGTGTTCCGATCAGGCAGCCATAGCTCTCCTCGAAACCAAACAGATAGGTTCCCTTGCCACTCTGCTCAAAGCCAAGAATCTGCTGTCCGATATACTTAAATCCGGTTAAGCACTCGATCAGACGGATGCCATAGGACTTTGCGATTGCATCTGCTAGGTTTGTGGTAACGATGGTCTTAATCAGTGCGCCATCTTCCGGAAGCCCCTGCTGCTCCTTAATCTGGCTGATGGTATACTCAGCAAGCAAGCATCCAGACATATTTCCGGTCAGGGAATGATACTCGCCGGTCTTTGCATCCTTTACATAAACGCCAAGACGGTCTGCATCGGGGTCGGTTGCTAAAACAAGATCCGCATTCTTCTCTTTTGCCAATGCAAGTGCCAGCTCGAATGCCTCTGCCGCCTCTGGATTCGGATAGCTTACGGTTGGAAACTCGCCATCTGGAAGTTCCTGCTGCGGAACGACATAAACATGAGTAAAGCCAAGCTCCTTTAATACGCGTCTTGCTGGCACGTTTCCAGTACCATGAAGAGGGGTGTAAACGATAGTCAGCTGATCCTGCATCGCATCAATTGCTGTCGGATTCTTTACCTGCTTCTTTAACTCTGCGATATACGCGTCATCAATTGCGCCGCCGATGATCTCAAACAGATTTGCCACGCGCGCATTGTCTTCCTGCATCGTCTTTAAGGTGGAGAAATCGGTGATTGCCTTTACCTCTGCCATGATGCCCTTGTCATGCGGCGGTGTAATCTGCGCGCCATCCTCCCAGTAAACCTTGTAGCCATTGTATTCCGGCGGGTTGTGGGATGCGGTGATGTTAATTCCAGCGATGCAGCCAAGCTTTCTTACGGCAAAGGAAAGCTCTGGTGTCGGACGCAGGGACTCAAACAGATATGCCTTAATGCCGTTTGCTGCTAGGCAAAGAGCTGCCTCTCTTGCAAACTCTGGGGACATGCGTCGGGAATCGTATGCGATTGCAACGCCCTTCTTCTGCTGTCCTGCCTTAATAATGTAATTGGCAAGACCCTGTGTTGCCTTACGAACCGTATAAATGTTCATGCGGTTTAATCCAGCTCCGATCACGCCTCGAAGACCTGCCGTACCGAACTCCAGCTCCGTATAGAAACGGTCCTTCTTCTCCTCTTCTGAGATTCCTCTTAACTCTTCCTTTGTTGCCTCGTCAAAACACGGGCTTGTCAGCCACTCCTCGTACAATGCCTGATAATCCATAAAAAACCATGCCTTTCCGTATCTGCATTCAACATTTAAATAATCAAAACAAGCAAAATATGTAAAATACGCAAAATAAGCGAATTCAATTATTTATCCATGCAGACACTGTTTTCTTCGATAGCTTAAGTATACTAGATAAAACAAAAAAAGGGAATGTTTTTTCAAAAATTTTTCACAAAATACAGCTATTCTTTGCTGAAATATTGTGATATACTTACGAAGCTGAAGGTTATATTCTATAACTATAATTCAAAGAAAGGTGACACGCAATTATGAAGACATTTTTGAACTCTTCCAAAGATAAACAAAGCCTGTCCAACTGGTCTATTCGACAGAAAACAGGCTTTTTTGTTTTTCTGGCACTGTTTGCCGTCTGTATCGGAATGGCTATTTTTTACAATGGTGTTTCCGCGCTGGATCTTTTAATCCTCGTTGCCATCGTTGCCGTTTCCATGGCGGTCTATGTGCTTCCAATCTCCTTCCACCCAGCCGTGAAAGCCATTATCACAATCCTGCTTCCGACGGCATCCTTTTTCCTGTTGGAGTCAATGACGCATGTTGTGTGGGAGACAATGGAAATTGACGCGATTTTATTAAACCTTGTTTTCTATTACCTCGTCTTTTTGTTTTTCTTCTTCGCGAGCGGTTCGACAAAGATTTCGCTGAACATCCTGTTGATCTTTACGATGATCGTAGGACTGGCAAACTACTTTGTCATCCTGTTTCGCTCTTCGCCGATTCTGCCGTGGGATTTACTCTCACTTGGAACAGCCGCGACGGTGGCCGATAACTACACGTTCAGCATCACGTACCGCATCGCCCAGCTGTCCGCAGGCTTTTTAGGATGCATCATCCTTGCCGGAAAATGTAACCTGCATTTTCCAAAATTCCATGCGAAGGCATCGATTTGCGCGATGATTCGCGTGGCACTTTGTGCGATTCTGATCATCCCGTCTGCATTCTATATCCGCTTTTTATACCAGCCGGATATCGCAGACTACACGAGCCTTGACAACACGCTGTTCACGCCAAAATATATGTTTAAGACAAACGGATTTTTTGTTGCCTTTTTGATGGACAGCCGTTATCTTCAGATTGACGAGCCAAGCGGCTACAGCAAAGAATATGCCGAGGCCCTTCTTGACGAGCAAACCGAGACCGCACCGACCACCGACGAGCTTCCAAACATCATTGTGATCATGGATGAGTGTTTCTCCGACCCGTCCGTACTCGGTGACTTTACCTGCAACGAGGACTATATGCCATATATTCGAAGCCTCCTTGACGGTGCTGAAAATACCGTGAGCGGTCATCTGTATGTCTCCGTTCTCGGCGGCAACACGGCAAACTCCGAGTTTGAGTACCTGACGGGCGACTCTATGGCATTTCTTCCAAGCGGAAGCATTCCATATCAGCAGTATTTAAATAAGTACGCCGTGTCAATTGTGGAGCATATGAAGGAACTCGGCTACAGCACGACCGCGATGCATCCGTACAACGCATCTGGCTGGAACAGAAGCTTTGTCTACGAGAAGATGGGGTTTGGTCAGTTCCTCTCTTTGAAAAACTTCCATCACGGCGAGCAGCTTCGCAAATATGTCAGTGACCAGGCCGATTTTGAGGAGGTTCTGGATGTCTTGAATGAGAGTACCGACCCGGCATTTATCTTCAATGTCACGATGCAAAACCACAGCAGTTACGGTACCCCGTATGACAACTTCACGCCGTCAATCGAGGCTCAGTTTGAAAATACGAAGACGACCAAGTATTTGAACAACTATCTATCTCTGATGAAGTACACGGACGATGCGGTAAAATATCTGCTCACTGAGCTGTCAAACTCCGATAAGAAAACAATCGTTGTCTTCTTTGGCGATCATCAGCCAAATGATTACGTAATCGAGCCAATCTACGAGGAAAACGGTCTCGATATCAACAATCAGACACTCGAGGAGCAGCAAAAGCGCCAGCAGGTTCCATTCTTCATCTGGGCAAATTATGATATTGATGAAGAAAGTAATCTTGCCATCAGCGCAAACTATCTCTCCACAAAGGTGGCTGAAGTGGCAGGTCTTGGTCTGACCAAGTACCAGAGTTTCCTTTCCCAGATGTCTGAGGTGCTCCCGGTCATCAACGCAGTCGGCTACGTAGATGCGGATGGCAACTGCCGCTATTTGAAGGAAGCCTCCGGCGATGAAAAAACATGGCTGGATAATTATGAAATTCTTCAGTATTATCGCATGTTTGATCAATAAACCAAAGTTGAATTAATGAACCATTGAATTATTAAATCATTTTCTGTATCAAAAGATCCGAAAAGGCAGTGCGTACCGTTGTTTGTTCCACTGCCTTTTTTATTTTTTCGATATTCTTCTCTGAAATCCAAGATTTGCTGTTATTAAAATAAAAATTGACCTGTTTCCAATACTTCTCCGGGTATGCGATCATGAAACCGAGCAACTGAAGCTCCTCTGGCGACAGATTTTGAATCCGACAATATTCGTGAATCAGCCGCTTTCCCAGATCCTTGTTCCAGTTATGTTTTTCCATGATTTTTCGAAGAAACTGATACAAATCCTCGATCTGACACCCGACACGAAACTGCTCAAAATTGACTGCCGCCGTCTGACCCGGTCCGATCAGCACGTTATGCTGATGATATGCGCCGTGAATCAGGTGTCCTTCTTTTTTGGCCTGCGCTTCCAATAATTCAATCCCACTGGCAGATACCTTTTTTTCCACGTCGGCCGCCTGACGATACATGGAATCAAAGTTTTTTTGAATGAATTGTTCCAGCACGGATTTTTTCTTTTTGCGTACCAGATAAGCACGCACACGGCGAAGCTCCCGATTGTGCTTTTCATATTGCGCCAACAATCCTGACTGCGAAGCGACAATCTCCATCGTCCCCGCTGGCACACGCCGCATATAGACATGCAGTCGAGCAAGACTATTGACAGCCTGTCCGAGATCACCAACGCTGTTGACACTGCATTCCGGCCACGGATACCATACCTTTAACACATATCCGGTTCCATCCTCGTTTTTCGAAAGCAGTTCTTCTTTCTCATTTTTAATGATTTGATCGGTATGTACCATCCCATTTTCGGTCAGATAAGAAAGAAGGACCGCCTCTGCTGTCAGCCGCGTCTGTGTTCCACGGTATTCCTGTAGCAGATACAGTCCTTCTTTTGTATCACATAAAAGTGCGCCCCGAACTTTTCGCGTTGTGCGAAGCGTCACAGGATACTGACTCAGTACCGACGTTCCCCAATCATTCATAGAATTACCATGCCTTTCCGGCTGTCTCCCGGACCGCCTATGCTATCCTATGAGACAGAAAGGAATCTCATGCCTGATTCTGTTAATGAGACAAAAAGGAATCTCATCCCTGATTCTGTTACTTGCGTGTCCAGAGAATGTCTCTGTTAATGCATTTTCCAAGCAGCCGCTTGATCTGTCCGGCCTCTTTTGTCTGCGGCAAAATCCACATCAGCTTGGTTAATACCGCTTCTAATGTCATATCGTATGCCTCCATGACACCAGCCTCTTCCTTTGCCTTCTTGCCGACCTCGTATACGGCAAGGTTACTTCCCTCTCTGGCAACCTGTGTTGCCATAACAAATACCTTGCCCTCGCGTGTCCACCTATGCACCACATCAAAAAAGTTTCCGTGCTCATACACTGGAAGACCACCGACACCAAATGCCTCGATGATCACTGCGTCACAGCGCTGTGCCACATAGTCAAGAATATCTGCTGACATGGACGGAACCAGCTTAACAAGGCCGACCGACGCAGTCATTTCATGATAAAACTGAACGGGGCCCGGTTCATTTGGCTCGTCAAAGTACATCAATACGCGTCCATCGCTGATCATACCAAGATATGGATAATTGACGCTTGAAAACGCATTGTAGCTCTTACTGTGTTCCTTCTTTGCGCGTGTTCCCGCGATGATCTTTCCATCAAACACAACGCAAACATCATGTGCCTTCGCACTCGATGCCAGACGCAAACTGTCCATTAAATTCACACGCGCATCGGTATCCTCTAAATCAATCGGATGCTGTGCGCCCGTGATGACAATCGGCTTTGGCGAATGCTGAATCAAATAGGAAAGTGCTGCCGCGGTAAAAGCCATCGTATCGGTTCCATGGCAGATTACAAAGCCATCGTACTGATCGTAATGCGCCTCGACACACGCCGCCATCGCCAGCCAATGCTTTGGCTCAATATTCGTGCTGTCAAGATTCATCAGCTGGATCGTGTCTGTCTCACAAAACTCTTTCGAGTCCTGCACATAGGATAAAAGCTGCTCTGGTGTTAAAAGCGGCTTTAATCCGTCCTTACTGTGTCCGCAGGCGATGGTTCCGCCTGTTCCAATCAATAATACGTTTCTCATACGACGTGTACAATCCTTTCCGACTGAATCTTGAGTTTCCCAGTATTTTGATACTGCTCATTGCTCGTCTCGCTATCCTTTCTCTCACTATTTTGACTTATCTGCGAGCGTGTGGCTGCCTCAATCTGCTGATCCTGCAAGCGGCGAAATGCATTGATGATGTCACGTCTTGTGATAATACCAATGAATACATTTCGGTCATCGACTACCGGTACATAGTTTTGATTCGATGCACGCTCTACCATCTCGTCAATCGTCGCATAGACGCATACCGGCGGCATCCAGTCTTTGCGAATAATCTCCTTGATGCGAAAGCCCTCCAGTTCCTGCATATCGCACTTGTGGAAGGCGATCATATGCCATAAAAAGTCACCCTCGTTTACGGAGCCTGCATAGCAGCCGTTCTCATCAATAACTGGCAGCGCCGTGTAGCCGTAGATTCGCATGCGTTCGAGTCCCTGACGCAGTGTGTCCTCCTTGTGGAGATACTCAATATCTCCCTTTGGTTTCAGTAATGTCATTAAGTTCATATTCTTTCCTCACAATCCTAATATATAAAATGTTCTGTAACACTTTTTCAATTTCACCTATCCGGTAAAATTTTCCATAAATACAGTTCGGTTTTTGACCATCTGTCTATCCTTTTTTTATTGTATCACAATTATGGGGAAAATTCCATTACCGCAATCTTACACTTTCATGAAATAAGTGTGAAGCCCGTCAATGCCAAAGCGCACGTAACCATCGCTCATCTCAAGGTGAACCTTTGAGACATCAGTCTCATTTGTTCCTCCTGCTGCATTGCACAACTCTAAAAGCTCATCCATATGCCATGAGTAATATCCCATCAGCGCCTTTGCCGTCTCTCTATTCAGTTGTTCGTTCTGTGTCATTATGTCTCCCTTCTTTTCCCCAGAGCATGGTATTGTTCCCAGGGCACTCATTCACAAAATTGTCTAATTCCAAACATCTCTGATTTTCTTTTTTGAGTTTCTGATCTTTTGATCTTCTTCGTGGTATGTAATTGTTTTATGTTCCTCTTTCTTCCTTATGTATGCAGTCTGTGTGGAATCCTTCGATTGTTTCGCGATTTGTTCAGACGACATATATGCACAGATTTCGTGCATCTTCATCGTACTCAATTTCGACAGGATCTTCAATCAAAATTGATCGCAATTTTCGACCTTGCGAATCTATCTGGTCTGTGCTACTATGACTTTAAAACGCAGACTTGCAGAAAGGCATGGAACATTGATGGAATTTACGACACTTTGCTATTTAGAACGCGGCAATGAATATCTGATGCTGCACCGCACCAAAAAAAAGCTTGATTTTAATAAAGATATGTGGATTGGCGTTGGCGGTCACTTCGAGGAAAATGAAAGCCCAGATGACTGTCTGATCCGTGAGGTAAAGGAAGAGACGGGATTGACGTTAATTTCCTACAAAATGCGCGGTATTTTGACCTTCGTTTACCGCGATATATGCGAATATACCTGCCTGTACACAGCCGATGAATTTGAAGGCGAAATGATTCCCTGCAATGAAGGCGATCTTGAGTGGATTTCAAAGGATAAGCTGCTGACGCTTGGTTTATTTGAAGGAGATTTGATTTTTTTTAAGCTCTTACTTGAAGATGCACCGTTTTTCTCATTGAAGCTCACTTATGATCCGATAAATGAACACCGTCTGATTGATGCCGAGCGAAATGGAAAAAAACTGGAACTTTTTGATCGTTTAGATGAAAACGGTGTACCGACAGGATTGACAAGAGAACGCTCTTTGTGTCACCTGCTTGGTACACCGCATCGAACCGGACATGTTTGGATTGTACGAAGAAAAAATGATTGTGCCTGCCAAAGCGCAGCGGCAGACTCGGATAGCAATTCTCACGAAACATCCGATAAATTAACAGGCAGCACAACTATTCAATATGAATTACTCCTCCAAAAGCGAAGCCACGACAAAGATTCTTTCCCCGATTGCTATGATATCTCCTCTGCCGGTCATGTTCCAGCTGGAAGCTCTGTTCTTGATTCCGCGATTCGTGAACTCGCAGAAGAGCTTGGCATCAAGGCTTCGCCTGACGATCTTGTTCCAATTGGCACACATGAGGGAAACAGCCACAGTATCTTCTATGGGAAGCCATTTCATAATCATGAGTTTAGTACGTTATATCTCTACACGCGCCCTGTGCAGATTGAGGATCTTGTATTGCAAGAGTCCGAAATCCAGTCTGTGAAATGGTTTGATTTGAATCAGCTGATGGAAGATGTCAAGAATGACGCACCGGGGTACTGTCTGTATTACGATGAATTACAAATCCTTAAGGCTGCGCTGGACAATTGCTAAGCAATTTGCTAAATTTTCCTGTATACACAATACGAAAAACAATCGTTGGTATAAACGAATCGTCCAAAGGCACCTGTAACTATTCAGAGATCATTCGCAAAATCGCTGCCAATGCAGCTTTCCTTTTGCTCATATGGCGTTCTCGCCAAATAAATTTGAATGGCTCTGAATAGTTACAAATTGATAAAAAATAAAGACTATAGATACACTGTTGTGTTCAGAAACAGTAAAATCTATAGCCTTCATTAATGCCGAGACAAGCTCTATATCAATTTACGCATATAATAAACATGTTAAATCTCTTTGTCAAGACCTTTTTGTTTTTTATATGCGGACGATATAATTCTCTTTTCTTTCTGCTGCTTCAATATCCGGATTTTGCGGATATCCTAACGCAATAGCTCCTACGCCTCTTAAAGATTCAGATAATCCCCATTCCTTAAGAAGTGCCTTGCCTTTATCACTGTCAAAAATTTCTCTCTCCCTGTCTACCCAGACAGTCCCAAGTCCAAGTGAAGTTGCCGCAAGCATCATATTTTCCAGCACGCAGCTTCCATCCTGAACAAATGAATTGGCAGTCCCATCTGCCAGAACCAGTACAACAACTGGTGCTCCATAATAAGGATCATTATCTGATCCCATTATTTCAGCATTTAATTTCTGTATCTCCTTCCTGTATTTTGGTGTTGTGATTGCAATGATTACAGGAGATTGCTTTCCCCCTCCGGTTGGTGCAAATGTTCCTGCTTCCAGAACTGCATTCAGTGCTTCTTCTGCTATTGAGTCCGGCTTATATGCCCGGATACTTCTACGTTTTTTGATCGTGTTCAATACTTCGTTTGTCATACCTCTCATTCCTTTCTGAAATCGTATTAATTTCTCATGCTTAGAATCTTTGCCACAACAGCACCCACTACAAAATTGCTACCTTTTTATTATATGCACCTCCTTAAAGTTGACATATTCTATTTAACAACTATAATGAATTATACAACTATGGTTGCGTAATTCAAGCGACAATATATCGAAAAGGTTGAATAAGCAACACGTTTCAATTTTCGTTGTTTAAGAGGTATCTGACATGGATTTAAGAATTGTAAAAACCAGACATGCATAAATTCCACAATAAAAAGAAAAGAACAATTGTTGCCGCATAAGTGAGAAAAACATCAAAGCGTGTGGGGTAAGGGGAGTTATGCACAAAAAGAGGCATGTGAAAAATAATTTCTTATTTTTTCACAGCCCCTTTTTTATATCTTATACTCAAAACCGATTAGTGCTGAATCTGTCCATCCTCTTCCGTACGGTTGCTTAGATCCGATGGGCGATAGTTTAAAATTGTCTCCATCAGCTCATTGTCATAGTTGCATTCTACGCGTGTATTCTTCGATGTCACAATCGTATATACCTGATCCGGTGTGCAGGCTGGCCAGTTTGGAATGCCTGCGTGGTTTGGATTTCCAGTGCGGGCAAATGCCATCACACTTTCAAAAATCTCCGTCTCGATGCGCTCGGCAACGCCTTTTTCCTGTGTATATGGTGTAAAGGACGTATTCGCAAATACATACGGAATATCTGCGCAGTGCCACGGAACCCAGCCTCCGTCGAGCGGCAAATCCAAATCGAACAGATAGGAGTAGGTCTGATTATTGACTTTGCTGCGTTCCTTCACATAGGACAAAATTGGTGCACGCACGATGCAGTCTAGTACCGTCAGATCGGCTGGATTGTGTGTCGGATACGCTTTCTCAAAGAGTGGAAGAAGTTCTGACGCTGCCGCCTCGCCCATAACCTGCGCGACGGCCTTTTCGCCTTCTTCCTTTGTCATATGATTTCGATCAAATGGCATTGGCGCGAAAGTAAAAAATTCACCGAAGACACTTCCAACCATCAGCGGCACATTGCTGCTCTCCTTGCGAAATCCCACATCACCCGGATCGCCAACATAATATGCGTTTGGGATTGGAAGACTTCCGCTGTACTTCCCCTGCGCCTGAAAGGACGGACGCACCTTTAGATAGGCTGCTGCAAGCTGTGCATACGGCACCTTCTCAAGTTCCTTCACGCTACTTACATTCAGCTTGTCCATAACAGCCTCTGCCAGTTCTTTTCCACTCTGGCCACGCTTTGGCATCAGATCACCGATTACGCCGCTCATGTTGATGCCCTTTGCAAACAGTCCATCCGCTGCCGGCATCTGAAGAAGTGTTGTCACCTTTGCACCGCCGCCAGACTGACCAAATACCGTAACATTTTTTGGATCTCCACCGAATTTTTTGATATTTTCCTGCACCCATTTTAGTGACGCAATGATATCATCCATTCCGGCATTTCCAGAGTTGGCATACTCCGGGCCAAATGCAGACAAATCAAAATAGCCGAGCACATTTAAGCGATGATTGACTGACACCACAACTGCATCGCCTCTGCGGCTCATATTTTCACCCTCATACGCAATATGTTCAATCGAAGAGCCAGCCTCAAATCCGCCTCCGTGAAGCCATATAAGAATCGGGCGCGCCTTGTCATCACACGCTGGCGTCCAGATATTCAGATTCAAACAATCCTCATCCATAATCCAGTAGCGGTGCGGCACAAATATTTCTCCGCATGGCTTTGGCATTTCAAGCAGCGGACACACATAGCCAAAGCTTGTCGCATCCAGCTCGCCTTCCCACGCTTCAAGCGGCTCTGGCGCATGGAAACGCTTTGCCTTTGCATATGGAATGCCCTTGAATACAGACACACCATTGTAGGCGTATCCGCGCACCTTTCCCAGCTTTGTCTTTACAACGACACTGCCCTTTTTGTACACAAATTCTTTCTCCATTTCTTTTTTCCTCCCATATGAAATTTCCACGCCCATGCGGTACACATCTCCTATGGACGTAATGCTCCTCCTAATTTGATAGAATACTATGATGTTGGGGTCAAAAATCCTCTTGCAAGCAAGCTTGCATCGGCTTTCTGACCTTTTGCCCCTAGTATCATCATATTGCATTTTGGAAGTGATTGCAAGATAGCAGATACAAATTTTGCAGCGATACGGCCGAATTCTACGAAGACAAGACTTTCCTCAAAATATTCATTTGATCCCGTCGATAAACTTTTAGCGTCTGCGCATTTTTTACAAGTCCTTCTATGGAAACAAAAATCCAATCACAAAATTTCTGAAAAAGGGTATTGCTATCACGTCTACGTGACACTGTATACTCTTTATGCAGGGAGAGGAAGGCTCTATGAAGCAGACAAGTCAAGTCAGCAAACTCGCAGGCATCAGCAAGCGCACCTTGCAATATTACGATGATGAGGGGGTACTTACAGCAAAACGATCAAAAAACAATTATCGTTTATACAGTCAGGAGGATTTGGAAGAGATATGGAAAATTATGATTTATAAGGAAATCGGGTTTGATTTGAATGAAATCAAGCAGCTTTTATCTATGCCGGACAATCTGCGCAATGAGCAGCTTAAAATGCTTCGTCAAAGGTATGAAGAAAAAATCAGGGAAGCCAACGAAAAGATGAATTTTATTTCATTTATTTTAACTGACGGCATCCCCAAAGTACCGACAAGCGATAGTGGACACACCTACAAAGATTCTATTGCACACTTAAGAAAATGCGGCTCTGATGCAAATACATAAATTGCGATGCTGCTATATTTGCAACACTGTACCAAACAAAGGTGCAAATATATACTTTACCGCAGCCTGAATGAAGTTTCAAATGCTGTATCAGGGACAGCTTATTGTCAAAGATATATCTGTCCCTGATGCACAATGCTGCAGCTATGTGAACTTTTTCATGACGGAAAGTCAAATATCGCATTCATGTCGCAATTTAAGATATCGCAGCAGGCAAGCAAAAAAGATACCGTAGGATTTTGCGTTCCCTTCTCAATCCTATTGTACGAATAAATTGAAATATCCACTCCGTCTGTTTGCAGCTTTGCCACCATATCCGTCTGTTTCATCCTGATCGTTTTCCTCAGGTTTGCGATATTTTCTCCTATTTTCGTATCGCCAACCTGAATTACGCGATCAACGCTCTGCTGATTCTTCATACTATTGCACCTCTTTGCAATAGTTTAAGCATATTCACAAAAAAATAATTGCACTCTCGTGCAATATATGCTATACTGTTCCTAGAAATTATTGCTTTCCAAGAGCTTTTAGGAGGAAAATTTGCTATGGAAAATAAATGTCCCGTATGCGGCGCTCCTTTAAAAGATGGTAAATGCGGATATTGCGGATATGAAACAGTCCAGTCGACCGTTGTCCCTGAAACCACCACATCAGAAAACGGTTCTAACGATCATATGGCTGATTCTTATGCATCGCAAAACTCGTTTAATTCAACCCATTTTTCTCCAACGTACAATCCTGCTTATGGAATCAGCAGGAAAAGCAGAACTGCAGCTCTTCTCCTTTGCTTATTTTTAGGTGGTACGGGAGCGCATCGTTTCTACGTTGGAAAAATCGGGACTGGATTTCTTTATTTGTTTACATTCGGACTTTTTGGATTTGGCTGGCTGATTGATTTTATCTTAATAATAATTGGTTCTTTTAGGGATGAATTCGATTTGCCTCTTAAAGGATAGATGGGGGATTTATCATGGGATTTTTTGAATTCATTAAGGATCAATTTCTCGATGTAATTGAATTTGAAGATACGACCAATAAACTTATTATTTCCAAATATCATCGCTCCAGTGGAAATAATGAATTAAAGCAGGGATCACGGGTTATTGTTCGAGAGAGCCAATGTGCTGTATTTCTCAAAGCAGGACAGTTAGCTGATGTTCTTTTTCCGGGCACCTATTCACTGACCACCGGAAATTTTCCCGTTTTAACTAAATTACAGGCTTTCCCATTCCTATTTACTTCACCAGTAATTGCCGAACTGTATTTTATCAGCACACGACAGTTTATTGATAATAAATGGGCCACAAAAAATCCTGTTCTAAAACATGATGCCAATTTCAGTATGGTTCGTATACGAGCCTTTGGGAAATTTGCATTTCGTATCTCTGATCCAACTCTATTTATGAAAGAGATATTCAGCACAAAGGGAATTATCATGACCTATGATGTTATAGAGTATCTTTCTTCCATGGTAACCGAATATTTTTCAACTGTTGTTGGAGAATCACCGCTTTCTGTTCTGGAGTTGGTTTCTGAATACATGACACTCTCAACAACAATACAGCAAAAATTAAATAATCAGGCTGCCGAGATTGGAATACAGTTCAGCAACATCTTAATTGAAAGTATTTCCCTTCCTGAGTCAGTCGAAACAATGATTGACGAACAATCTAAGATCAACATTGTAAAAAATAATATGGATTCATTTGTACAATACCAAACTGCGCAGGCTATGAGAGATGCTGTGAAACAAAAATCCGGTCTGGCTGGTCTAAGTGCCGGAATTGCCTTTGGCAACACAATTGCTAAAACAGTAACTTCCATGTCTGACTCTAGCACAGATGTTAAAAGTAAAGCAGAACAACTTCGAGAGCTGAAAAGTTTACTTGACGATGGCATTCTTACGCAAGATGAATTTGATGCTGAGAAGAAAAATGTTCTGGGAAAATAATATATACAGGTAATACACACCTGATCAAAGGAGGAGGTCTATTATGTCCAAAAAACCAAAAATGGTATTCTGTCGAAACTGCAATGCCCCTATTGCGAAAGAAGCTCGCATTTGTCCCCAGTGTGGAGCAAAAAATAAACGTTCTCACAAAATGAGAAATTTTATTCTTCTGCTTCTAATTGTTGCTGGCGTAGCAATTTGGAGAAAGCCCGATATCGTAAATTCGTTGAAAAATGACAAAACAACGGCTACAGAATCACAAGCACACTCCACTTATAAAGATAATCTCAATGATAGCTCCTTGCAAACATCGGAAGCCACTTCCGTTGTATCCACGGCCGCAGTATCTTCAGAAACTTCCGCTGTACCATCTGCAACTTCTGAAACCACTGTAACATCTTCAAGTACTGCTTCCGCACAAAGTGGTATTCGCCCGGATTTTCAACAGGCCATGGACAGTTATGAAGCCTTTGTAAATGAATATTGTGAGTTTATGAAGAAATACTCCGAATCAAATCAGACTGATTTGCAAATGATAGCCGATTATACCAGTTACCTAAGCAAATATGCTGAATTTGCAAAAGACTTTGATGCATGGAACAGTGATGATATGACAAACGAAGAATTAGCGTACTATCTTGATGTTCAAAACCGTGTTGCAAAAAAAATGCTTGAAATCCAGTAATTAAGAAAGAAGTCACATTGAAGTTTATTTTCAGTGTGACTTCTTATTATATGATTAATTTACTATTCTAATCACCGCTTGAATTGCCAGCGCAATCTCACTTCATCACCATCTCCTCATCACTCGGCAAGCCCTTCGCAAGCTTTGACGGTGCATCCTGATACCAATAGGCAACAGATGTATAATCATCGTAGCGTGGACCTGTCCAGCCGAGATTGTCGATTGTCATCTTAAAATTCTTGGCAAAATACACAGGATCCTTCTCGTGGAAACGGTAGAGCAAAAAGCGCTGCTGCCCATTATAAAATTCACGATTATCCCCAAGGATTGCATACAAACCCGTATATAGTCCACTAAAGGTCTGATAGCGATTCAAAATAATATCGTTTCCAAATCCATAGGAACCGCAAAAATAATCCTCGGTGCCTGTGTAATTCATCGTTGGATAGCGGTCATCGTCGATATACATCTTTGCCTCACCCTCGACCCAACAGGTATTGTTTCCATTTATACCCGTTGCGAGTGTCACGCCTGCAAAGCAGCCTCTGCCCTCGATGCCATCAATAATCGTGTACGCATGGCCTTTCGTAACCGGGTGCTCCTGGCGATATGCGGCATGAAAATATCCGGCATCCTGTGGAATCTCGCCGTGCCAGCCAGAGATCATATAGTATAACGTCTCTTCCTTCTTTCCGCGGTTTTCCATCGTAATGCGGCAGTGCTTATGAAATGGCATTTCCCAGTAGCTGTTAAAGCCGCGTCCCGGTGCCGTGAGAATCTTTGCAGAATTTAAGACCACATAATTCCCATCTCTGTCCTTGAAATTCTCATCATATGCACAGCCAAAAAAGGCAGAAATCGGTGCTTCAACAGACGGAAACTCCTCATTTTCCCAGTAAATACGCATCACAAAGCTATGTCCGACATAGCCGGTAAACCAAATGTGTGTGATCATGCCCGGTCCGTCCGTATCACATAAAACGACTGTCTCCCCCGGTGCAATCTGGATACATGGGCGTAATTTCTCACAGTCTTTTCCCTTTGTGCCGCCGCTCTTCTGACCCGTTGGATTCTCAGCAGAAAATCCAAAGCTTTGTCTGTTTTCCATTCTGTACAATGCCATGCCTGTTACCTGCCTTTCGCTTTCTTTTTGATATATCAAACCATTCAGTGTTTCCCTTTTATACGATAATCTTGAGGGGTTATCCCATTATTGATACGAAAAATTTTTATAAAATACGTTGTATTCTCATAGCCACAATTCTCAGCGACCTCATAAATCTTTAAATTCGTGTTAATAAGCATTTCCTTTGCCAGATTCATTCTTGTTTGAGCAACATAATCATGAATGCTCATACCAATTTCCTGCCGGAAAATTCTGGAGAGATAACCAGAACTGTAACCAGTAACATCTGCCAGTACAGAAGTACTGACATTTTCACTGATATGGTCGTTGATATATTTCACCACTGATTCTGCCACTGATTTTACAGCATTGTCAACTCTTTTTTCAGCCTCTTTCAACAAAAGTTCCTGTAATTTTTTAAAATACATGACTGTTCCCATTGCACCTGCATGCTCTGCCTCAATAACGAGCGAAATCATGCCATTTCGATTCACATAAGATAAAATTGCGGCATTTAAGGATTGCGCAGCTTCGACCGCCACCAAGTCTTCTGACTGTGAATGCTTCGCTAGGTAGTCAATAATTTGATTCAAATCATTCTTTGCCTCAGAAATCGAACCTTTTCGCACCAAAAGCTGAATATTCTCCAGACTTCTTCGCATGTCTGAAACTTTCTTTGCAACTTCCATATCTGTATTTTCTGAATCAATATGATGACGAATCGCAACACCTGTCGAACCTTGAAGAATTTCATTTGTAAGCATCATCCGAATTTGAACATACTTCTCGCTTAGTTCCAATCCTTTCACGGATTCCTCTGAGACAACAAAAAACATTGTTACTTTTAGCTGCTCCTCCAACTGCTGCCTTGCCTTTCGCATCAGATGAAACAATGTTTTCGAAACAGACTGACTGGCAGCAAAGTCAAACACCCAGATTAAAACATCATCAAACAGATAATATTCACTCCAGTTAAGCTCCTCTGCAAATGAGCCTGCAACAATCTGTGAAACAGCCCCTGCAGTAATCATTTTTGTTTTTACATGGTGATTATTATTTCCCTGCAAAAGGCCAACCACAAGATATAGATTTCCCGCAAGCATACGCTCCTCCAGTTCATCTAACTCACCTCTCTGGTTAAGCATCAGCTGCATGACTAACTGTCTTCTGTACGCAGGGAGCATCTGAGTATAACGATTTTCTGCATCACTAATTCGTTCCATAATTTTCTCATTTTCACGGAAACGTTCAATTTCTTTCTTAACTGCTGTTAAAACAACTTCATCTCCTTCTGTTTTTAAGATATATTGAACTGCATTCTGTCGAAATGCCTCATATGCAAAAGAAAATTCATCATAACCAGTCAAAAATAAAACACGCATATCAGGAAAGCGTTTTCTCAGTCTTCCTACCATCTCCAAACCAGTCATTCCCGGCATCTGAATATCCGAAAGCAAAATGTCACATGGTTCCTCTTCGACCATTCTCAAAACACTCTTCGCATTATATGCAGTGCGAACTTCCACATTCATGCTTTTACCAAATTCATCCCGAATCACATCAGACATATCATCCGCACTGATTGGCTCATCATCCACCACAATAATATTTATTGTTCTTCCATTCGGGTTGTTCACTCTACTTCCTCCCCTCTGACTATATGTACGGTCACCTTTAAGCCACCAAGTGTCGATCGCCCAACAGACAATCCGCTTTTATTTCCAAAATATAGTTTCAATCTTCTATTGATATTAATAATTGCAGTTGTTTCCATCCGCATATCCGTACTCTGAAGCTTTTCTTCAAGCATCTGTAACGTCTCATCCGAAAGCTCTCCACTATTTTCAATTATGATGTCAAAGTCCTTATCATTTCGAACTGCATAGTTGACCTCAAGCTTCATCGGATCGCCATTTCCATTCTCATATGCATATTTAAACGCATTCTCCAGAATTGGCTGAAGAATCAACCTTGGTACATATACATTGGCAATGCTTTCATCTGGTTTTGAAATCTCTACATTTAAATTATCACGAAAACGATATTTTTGAATTCTGGCATAATTTTCTGCATGCTCAATTTCTTCTGCCAAATGTTTTTCATCATCTGCATTTCTCGTAATATAATGATAAAAACTTCCCAGATACTCTGCAAGATGCAAGCTGTTTTCCTGATCTCCTCTGCGAATCATACGATACAATACATAATAACTGTTATACATAAAATGTGGGCTAATCTGTGATTGAAGCTGTTTAAGATTCGACTGGCTAACAAGAATTTTCTGCTGCAGATTCGTCTCAATATATTGCTGCATTGTTTCTGCCATATGATTGTACTTCTCGTACACCGAATGGAAAAAATCATTTTCATTCTGCACCTCAATTCGATAGCTGAAATCATTTTTTTCCATATGATCAAATGCTTCTATCAGTAAGCGATACAATGGCCGATAAATTTGACGATTCCATGTCTGAATGCTGATAAGCGCAATCACCAGACAAAGACACATAAACAGAATACTGCTAATCCCAATGACAGCAAAAAACTTTTTCATTTCTGTATCATCGCTCTCTTTATAAATCATACGAAATGGATAATACAAAGAATCTGCACATAGTGTCTGATCATCATCTGCTGCACCCGGTTCCCAGACAAAATCAATGGAATCCCCTCCAGCCAAAAACAATGCATTTACCTGCTTCATAATACCTGCATCTTTCCAAATGATAATTAACACCGCACTTGCGCCATCGCCATCCCAATGAATACAGGTAGCTGCCTTTTCATCTTCTAGCAGACAGGTTCGATCTTCACCATCTGCAAGTTCTTCCATCCATGATTTTACAGCCGTTTGACAATGCATCTCTGATATTGCCTTGTTCATGGATGGTATATATAAAACCGCACTGTCAACCTGTTCATTTTTATAATACAGATCATACACTGAATTATAAATTTCCTTTTGAAGTGAAAAGCGGGAATAGCGATCTAGATCATCATACATATAGACAAATTTTGTGAGATCTACTCCATTTAACAACTGCTTTCCCCACTTTTCAATCTCCTTCATTTGAAGCTCTGTAAATGAGACACATGTCTCAAGTCTCTTTTGATCATTTTCTCGATTCTTCTGTGTCTCATGAACAACCGATATTCGAAATAAAATCACAAATGCCATACTGATTACTACTAGCATCATAAAAAGTGGCATAAAACTCTTTCGAAATATATAGCGATAAAAATTATTTTTCTTACGTCCAATCATCCTTTTTCCTCCGATTTCATGTTCTTCAGCACCGTTTCATTTCAGCCCTTTTATTTGGCTATTCTGACCATTATTATAACATAAATTACAAAGGAAGAATTACTGATTCCAAACGTATTTATATTTTTTCCTGGAATATGTGTATATTGGTAAAATGCGCCTCTGTATCAGATGCATATATACCCAAACTGCCCCCTGTAATATCAAACATACGAGTTCCCAGTGCAATCCGATTATCAACATAAGCTTCTAGTATCGTTCCGGATACAATTACATCCACATGGAAACTCTGCTCAGTCTTTGATGAAAGTGGACGCTCTAATTCTACCTCATATGGAAACATCTGACCTCCTCGCTCTGTCATTCGGACTCCTGACTTAAATTCCATACGACGACGATAAAAATCAATATGAATATAATAGCCCTCTGCAAATTCCTCATTCACATGAACAGCAATTCCCACATTTGCAGCTTCCCCTTTTGCTGTCACATCAAAAGAAAGACGACTTGTCTCTTTTAATGGACTTACCAACAATGCACTATATCCATATGGCGTATCCACACTTGCAGTATTTCCCTCTATCTTCCATATACCAGTCAATGCCTGCATCTGAAGCGTCTTTTCTTCTGCAACTGCCTCCATAACAGTAGAAACCGGCTTCACAAACAAATCACCTGTTTCATCCTGCCATAATTCATGGACAATCAAATTGCCGCCCCAGTCCCACGTATTACAATCCTTTCCATCATACCCAAGCGGATCAAAATGATGCTCATTGTTTTCACGTGTTGGATTCCATCCATACACATAACGATGAATCCCATCACTACCAGTCTTTGCCGCATAAAATGCACGGGTATCAAATGTATCAATCTCCGGCGTCTCCCAGGGTCCATTTATACTACGACTTTTCCGATATAAAGTTTGGTATCGGTCCGCATAGGAGGAGAAAACAAGATAATACCATTCTCCCATTTTAAAAAGATCTGGACACTCAAAAGCGCACTGTGCATTCATTGGTGCATAAAGTGGTTCGCAATAGCTCCAATGATGCAAATCATCAGACTTACAAAGCCCAACACAGCCTCTTCTTGTCGTCATTCCACGTTTCTGTGCTGCCAAAATCATCCACCAACACTTCTCCTCTTCATTCCAGAAAACAAACGGATCTCTCCAGTGCACAGGTAAATAAATCTGATTATCCGACCCAAAACGATCCTCTGGAATCTCTGTCCAGGTATCCAGATCGACACTGACTGCATGATTGATATAATTTTTTTCTGGAAGCACCTGAAAAGTGCAAAAAAACATATGATACAGCCCATCCACTTTAATGACTGATCCCGTTCCTCCTACGATTTTTGTATCATGCTCCGTAAAATGGATGTGATCGGTTGTACTTAGCATAACCCAACTGTCCTGATGCTGCAAATCTCTGTTTCCACGATAATTGCGAAGATAAAACGGCTTAAATACACCATTTTCATAAAATGGGATCACATCTCCCAATACTCCCTTATCCGGTCGAAAATACAAGCTCATATTATCACTCTCCCATTGTCGTTAATTCAATATTTTCAAAATCAACTGTTCCATCTGAAACGGCAAGACCGAATTTTCGATCATGAAGATCATAAACGCGAACACTTAATCCAATTTCTTTATTTACATACACTTCCATGATCGATTCATCAATAAAAATTTCCATCGAATATTTTTTATTGGGAATCAGTTCAATTGGACGTTCAAGTTCTACATCATACTGAAAAGTCCATCCTCCCTGCTCATGCATGCGAAGTGCGCTTTTATATTCAAGTCTCTGTCGTTTTGGATCCAGATAAAAATAATAGCCTCTTGCAAATTCCTGATCTACCTGCAACACCACTGCAAAGCGTTCCATTTCTGGTAAAAATGTAAAGTCAAGTGACAAACATCCTTGATGTGGCACATCATTCTGGCTGATTATTGATGCATATGCAATCGGTGTTTCTACACTAATAGATGTTTTATCGATCTTCCATTCTCCATTCAATGGGATCCATTTTAATTCATTCGATACAGTAAAAATCTTTTTCAATGCTGGATTTGGCCGAACAGCCAAAGTTCCATTCTCCCTTGCATAAATTTCATGTGGAATTAAACTTCCACCCCAGTCATATGTCTTATAATCATAGCCTTCATGTGTTGAATCTGGATCAAAATTCCATGTATTTTGTGTCCGTGTCGGATTCCATCCAAAGAGATATCGATGTTGCCCATCACTACAGGTTTTTGCCGCATAAAAAGCTCGGCCATCAAAAGAATCAACCTTTGGCCGAATCCATGGTCCATTACAGGAACGGCTCATGCGATAGATCGTCTGAAAGCGATCTGTAAACTGTGAAAATACCAGATACCACCATCCGTTCATATAAAATAAATCTGGACACTCATATGCGGACATACTGGACTCTGGGGAATACAACGGCTTACAGCAGGTCCAGTGACAAAGATCATTGGATTTACAAAGTCCCACACAGCCACGGCGCTTTGTTTTTCCCTGACTTTGCGCACATAAAATCATCCACCAGCATTTTTCATCCTCATTCCAAATCACATGCGGATCACGCCAATCCGTCAGCAAATAAATTTTTTCATCTGGACCAAAAGTCTCCTCTGGATGTTTCGTCCAATTTGTCAGATCGTTGCTTGTAGCATGGCACACATATTGACGCTGTGGTCTCTCCTCAAACACACAGTAATATAAGTGATAAACTCCATCCACCTTAATTACGCACCCTGTTCCTCCCAAAATTCCTGTTGCTACCTCAGGCTCATAATGGACCATATCCTTTGTCGTTAGCAAATGCCATCCTTGCGTTTTATCACTTCCAAAATAAGGATTCCAATTTTTTAAATAAAAGAGCTTAAACTCCCCATCCTCATAATACGGGATCACGTCACCCACTCGGGCATGATCTGGAGTATAAAATAACTGCATAAGCACCATACCTTTCTATAAATCCGAAAGCGGGCAGGAAGAATCCGTATTCCTGCCCGCTTTGGATTTTTACTTATTTACTTTTTCATTATTTCATATACATATCAGCAATTTCTTCCAAAATTGTAGAACCACCCTGCTCATTCCACTGAGTCACAAAATCATCAAATGCCTCAATGCCAAGACTTCCAGAAATAATCTTTACAAATGTTTCATCCTGCAAAGCAAGAAGAGTTGACCAACGCTTCATCATTGTTTTTGTCGGAGCACCTGTATAAACGCTCATATTCATACCAGCATCGCGAAGTTCAGCATAACGTGTCCATGAGCCAAATTTTGGTCCCCAACACATTGCATACTGGAAAGCAGTCAGATCATCCGGGTTTGCACTTCCAGTCTTACCATATCCCTCATCTACATAACGCTTAATTCCAACATAATAACGATATGCTTCCGGCATCAAATCCTCCGGCTTCAGTTCTCCTGCAAATACCTGACCAATGGTTGTGTTATATCCAATTGCCTTGTTCAGATATGGATCAAGAAGTGCATATGTATAGTCACACTGATTAATACCAGTCTTTGAGTTCACACCCCATACCTCCAGACTGTCAAGTGTTGCATCCGAGCTGTTAATACGATCATTATTAAAGTTAATCAGCTTAATTAAAGCTTCTGGATGCTCACAATTTGCATTTACTGCATATACATAATCAAAATTTGTGTACGAATATGCTGTTGCATCTCCACCATCTACTGAAGGAGCATTGATTACCATCCAACCACAATCATGATTATTTGCAATCGCATCACGACCAGCTCCCCAGGAAATACCATCTGTACCATAAAACAAACCACAAGTTCCTGCTGCAACTGCTTCACTGATTGTATCGCTGTCCGATACGCCAAATTCTTCGTTAATCAACCCTTCCGAATACATTGATGCCAATTTTTCAAGTGCATTTCGAGTTTCCTGCGAAGTTGGTTCATATGATACCGTTCCATCCTCATTTGGCATCCACATATACTGAAGAATCGAGCCGCCAAATGCATTTACAACACCTTCAATGGTTCCATAACCTGCATAGTCAGACATTTCGTTACAAACACCAAGGCCCCATGTATCATCAACACCATTGCCATCCGGATCATTGTTCTTAAATGCACGAGCGACTTCAATTACCTCATCCAGTGTAGTCGGAACATCTAATCCCAAATTGTCCAGCCAATCTTTACGAATCCAGAGAAACTGACTTGGAATACGCTCTGCATTTCCACTTGGAATACCATACAAAACTCCATTTCTCTTTGCTGCATCCAAAATGGTACCACCATCAGAGTTCAAATTCTTCTTTGTCAAATCAGACGCATACTTCTCTAAAACATCATCAAGTGGTGCTAACTTTCCAGCTTCTGCCAACTGTGAATATTCTGATACCGGCAGATATAAAAGATCTGGAAGGTCATCCGAAGCAATCGCAAGCGTTACCTTCTGACTATATTCATCTCCACTTGCACAGATTTGAAAATCAAGTGTGATTCCAAGATCATCTCGGTAGGCGTTGTAATATACATTATTGTACTGATCTTCACCATCTGCATAACTTACCGTTGCTGGATTTTGATTTTTCAAAACGGTCAAAGTGACTGGTTCATCCATCGCCCATTCTGTTAAATTTTCTGCATCTTTTGCCTCATCTGCCATTGCAAAATTCGCTGGGATCGCAGTTGCTGCAAGCATTGCTGCGCACATGAGGGAAAGGTTCTTTTTCTTCATAATAATATTCCTCCTTTATTTTATGTGTTTTACACATTGTTACAAACTCAAACTCAATCAGCCCTTTACACTTCCTACAGTAATACCAGTAACGAAATATTTCTGAAGGAATGGATAAAATATCAGAACAGGAAGGGTACACAGTACAATACCCGCTGACTTAATGGATCGTCCTTCCAGATCAGCCAACGCTGGATTTGCTGCAATCTGCTCCGGGCGAAGATCGGAAGTTTTAAAATTTAATACATGATATTGAAGGAATGTCATGAGCGGATAATTATCCGTATGATTGTTATAAATCATACCATCAAACCACTCATTCCAATGTCCAACAATAATAAACAGTGTTACGGTTGCCAGTGACGGCAATGACAACGGCAAATAAATTCGAAGAAGAATTGTGAGCCATCCAGCTCCATCTACAACAGCCGCCTCTTCAATTTCCTCCGGAATTCCTCGAAAGAAATTCAGCATTAATAATACATAAAACATGGTAACCGAATTTGGAAGAATTAAAGCCCATATTGTATCCAACATATTGAACTGCTTGATTACAAGGTATGTTGGAATAATACCACCATTAAAAATCATTGTGATAAGAAAGAATGCAACATAAAATTTACGGCTCTTAAAATGCTTTTCACTTTTCGATAGCGGATATGCGACTAGGATCGTCATGACAAGATTTATTGCAACGCCAATCACCAATCGCTTCAATGTTACAATTAATGCTGGAATCAGTCCACTCTTCTGAAGCATATATACATATGAACTAACGGTAAACTCCTTTGGAAGGAACGTAACAGCCCCTGCATTTACCATATTTCGCGACGAAAATGAAAGTGCAACAATGTTGAGCATTGGGAGGAGACATAAAAGTGCAAGCAATGTCAACAATATATAATTAAATATTGAAAAGATCCGTTGTCCTTTCGTTGGTTTCATGTTCTTATCCTCCCTTCCTTAGAATACCTGATAGCCTGCAAACTTTTCCGCAGCCCAATAGCCTGCAACGATCAACACACACGATACTGCCGACTGGAACAAACCAACCGCTGTTGCCGAACCAAACTGTGCCCCTAAGATACCCATTCTATAGACAAACGTATCAATGATATCTCCTGTAGAATATACAAGCGGTGAATACAAATTAAAAATCTGATCGAAGCCTGCTCGAAGTACATTTCCGATAGAAAGAACAGTCATCAATAATACAATTGGAAGAATACTAGGGATTGCTACATGAATAATCTGCCGAAACCTTCCTGCACCGTCAAGTGCTGCTGCCTCATACAATGTTGGTGAAATACCGGTAATGGCTGCCAGATAAACAATGGTATTCCATCCAAATGTTTTCCAAGTATCTGTCACGACCATTGTAAATGGAAATACCTTCTCATCTCCCAAAAAATACACTCGATTTAATCCAATCGCTACAAGAAAATTATTTACAATACCATCCATTCCTAATACGTCCAGAAAAATACCCGCTAACGCAACCCATGAAATAAAATGTGGCAAATATACGATCGTCTGCAAAGTTCGCTTGTAAGCAATATTCCTGACCTCATTAAGCAAAAGTGCCACCGTAACTGGTACAATAATACCAGCTGCAATTTTCAAAATTGCAATAAACAATGTATTGTAGATGACACGTGGAAACGTTGAGAGTGAAAAAATATATTCAAAATTTTCCCATCCACACCACTCCTGATCGAAAATTCCATACAAAGGTGAGTAATCCTGAAACGCAATACTCAATCCTGCCATTGGAATATACTTAAAAAGTAGCACCATAACTACTGCTGGCAAAAGCATCAGATGAAACGGCAATTCCTTTCTGAAGCGTCTTTGGAATCTCTGTCCGATTTTTGCGTTATTGTTGCTGTTCATTCATTTACGCCTCCCTTTTTTCTTTATTCTATTTGCCTTTTCTATTTGTGTAAATCCAACAATTCTGACCTTTATATAACTTTTCGAATGTGTATATTTGCTTTTAAATTTCATTTTATTTTTCTTTTTGTTGTAAAATAAAATATAGCGAGGTTTTCCCTCGCTATATCATTTTATTTATTTTTATTTGGTTTTGTGTTTTATAACGTGTCACCAACACTGAGATTCATATACATTTTTTATTTGTTTCCTGCAAGAACGTCCTCAATCTCAGCTCGATCTGGCATAACACGCAGTGCGCCCTTTCGTGTTGTGATACGGGCTGCCGCCGCATTCGCGAAGGTAAGCATTTCGGTAAGATCTGCCTCTGTCAGATTTTCCAGTCCATGCTCGCAAACAAAATGAAGTACGCAGCCGCAGAAGGTATCACCTGCACCAGTGGTCTCAATGGTATTTTTCTGAAGGAATGGCTTTACTTCTACGATCTTGTCCTGATAATACGTGCGGCTTCCCTCCTTGCCCATCGACACAAGAATAAGCGGAATATTGTAGCGCTCATGAATCCAATTGACACCATCTGTATAATCTTCTTTTCCGGTGAGCCACTGAATCTCGTTATCGGAGATCTTTAAAATGTGGCAATGACCAAGGCCATAAAGCACCTGTTCCTTTGCTTCATCCAAGGACTTCCACAGCGGTGGACGAAGATTCGGATCAAAGGAAATCAGTGCATTTGCCTCTTCTGCAATGGAGATAGCCTTTTTTGTTGCAGCGCGCACACCCTCATGTGTCATAGACAGCGTTCCAAAATGAAAAATCTTGGAGCTTTGAATCAGCTCTGCCGGAATTTCGTCCTCTGTTAGCATCATATCAGCGCCCGGATTGCGGTAGAAGGAAAAGTCGCGATCACCATCTGGGTAGGTGTGCACGAGTGCAAGTGTGGTGTGAATTTCCGGGTCGCTGAGAAGACCGGTCGAATCAATTCCTACCTCTGTGATCGCCTCACGCAGCTGTTTTCCAAAAAAGTCATCGCCAACCTTTCCGATAAACGCTGTCTTATGACCAAGCTTTGTAAGCATCGCAAGCACATTGCACGGCGCGCCGCCGGGGTTTGCCTCAAACAAAGGATTTCCCTGCTCACTTGCTCCATTTTCCGTAAAATCAATCAGTAACTCACCCAAAGCTGTTACATCATATGTTTTCTCACTCATATCTGTTTCCATGCCTTTCTATTATATTACTATATCAATCGCTACGCGAACTTTTCTATTATCGAAGCTTTACTCATGTGCTTTCATGCCTTACTCAATGTCATATTTTGTGATATCCATGTATACGGTTCCATCTGCCACAAACGAAATTCCCTTTTCCGCGGTATCGGTCGTAAAGGTAACACTCATCACCTGCTCGCCATCGTTTGCAAAAATCTCTGCGCTAAAACGGTCGATCACAACGCGTAACTTAAGTATGCCGCCGTTGTCTCTTACCTTGCAGGAACGCTTGTGAACCATTGCGATTCGAGAACCAGAGTAGCTTCTGTCAATCTCAAGCTCAGACTCATGCGGACGATAACGAAGCGCTGTGTAATATTTGTCATCCTGTGCAAAACGCATCTCAAATGAATAATAGCTGTCATCTTTGCTTTCTGGTGCAATGATAAGTTCAAGATCAACTACGCGTCCCTCAATGCCATCAAGCGTTACTGCCTCTGCGTCTGTCTCTGTCCCATCTGCTACACATACACCCTTGTAGGAAACCGGATTTTTGCGACACGCATCAAATTCCTTTGTCGGGCGCTGAATCAGCTTTCCGTCTACGATGGACAGTTCTCGCGGCATCGTCATCTGACCAAACCACTGCTCACTCTCTGAATGCATATTGACAAATGCCCAGTTTTGCATCCAGCCGATCATGATTCGTCTGCCATCCGGTGCCTGAACGGTCTGCGGTGCATAGAAATCAATGCCGTAGTCAATCGACTGCGCATGCTCACACTCAAATTTTCCTGTCTCATCATCGTAGTTTCCGATCTGGTACACAACACCGTGACCGTTTGGATACTCAAGACTTTCTGCCTCCATCTCCATCGGGCTTACAATCAACATATGCTTTCCGTCTAACTCAAAGAAATCCGGGCATTCCCACATCTTGCCGAAGCGACCGTTATTCTCTGCGAGTGTGCTCTTAAAGCTCCATGAAAAACCATCCTTACTCTCAAACTGGATTGCTCTGCCGTCTCCCTGTCCGTCGCAGGTAACAGTGACGCAGCGATAGCTTCCGTCGGCTGCTTTCCATGCCTTCGGGTCACGGAAATCAAATCGGCTGGAGCCTGCTGGCAGCTGGCTGGCTACCATAACCGGATTTTTCTCACACTTTTCAAAGTTTATGCCGTCACCGACTGCAACGCATTGCTGCTGAACGTCATGCATCGTGCCGTCTGGCTGCTGTTCGGACAATACACCCGTGTAAACAAGCATCTGACGTCCATCTGGAAGTTCCACTGCACTTCCGGAGAAGCAGCCACCACCATTTTCATATGGTTCGTCCGGTGCAAGTGCTGCCGGAAGGTACGTCCAGTGAAGCAAATCCTTGCTCACTGCATGACCCCAGTGCATTGGTCCCCAGAACGGTCTGTACGGATAATACTGGTAAAACATATGGTACTGATCCTTGTAATAGGAAAAACCATTCGGGTCATTCATCCAACCGACATACGGGGTCAGGTGGAAAACTGGTTTGCTCTCTGCCTTAATTTCCTTTGCTTTTTCTGCTTCATAGGCTCTCGCCTTTGCTAACTTTTCACTAATCATAAGCTCGTCTCTCCTTTTCGCTGTATCCATTTTCTTAATTTTTATTCTAATTTCTATTTTAAATTTTTGTTTTGCAAACAATCCCGTGTTGTATACTTATCTTCCTGATTCTCTTACAAGACAAGTATTACACAATTCATTCAATATGTCAACCGATTAACATATTGACGATTTGCCAAAATTTTGCCTCTTTTTTTGTTCATACACGCCAAAAAGAACATTCTTCGTCATAAGCACCTTCCATCTGCCAAAGCTGTACATCACATTTCAAAGCATTGCACCCTTTCAAGCTGATTTTTCGCTCACCACTTGTAACATAATTTCGCAGTGTCATCGCCTTTTTCTGCTTTAAATAAACCTCTATCATCGAATGATCCAAAAAATACTCTATTTCAATCCTGCCCTTAATCTCGACAAGATCATCGCTTCCCCGAAATCTGGAAATTTCCTTTCCCTCTGAATCAAATGCCAAAAAGCGTTTTGTTTTTCGGTTATACACAACGCTAACCGATTTGTGAACATTTTCCACACTTTCCGTACAAATTACAATTTCATCGGCATCCGTACTTAATTTTAAATACATTCGATTTGAATGAATTGCATCCAGCTCAGCGTTCAATTGTTCGATGGTACAATCTGTCCGATCAAGAAGAAGCTGCTCTTTACAAGACAAGATCTCCCGTATCGGCTGCATCCGAAGGCCATTGTCCCACCAAAGCTGTAGTGGCAAACCACCATTATGCGCCCATCCTGCGTGATATTCATCTGCAAAGGTTCGTTTCCCCTGCGCAATTGTAAATACAACGCTTCGATTATCTGGCGTGACAAATCCACTCGGTCCAGTAAAGGTTCCATGTCCCAAATCAAAAAGCTGGAGTCGATCCGTTACTCTCGTAAACTTTCTTGTGTCCGCGTTCCAATTTCCAAGAAAATAGTATACCTCCACAACATCATGCTCAATCTGGCAGGCACAAAACATCATGATATGGCAGACAATTGTTCCCGACGGATCCCTTAGTGGAAGCAATACTGGAAGCTCCCATACATGACCACCTTCCTGATTGATTTCATAATCATAATCCACAAGCATTCCACAAGATTCCCACTTTATGCCATCCTCTGATACATAAAGCGCCGCATTGCCTCCGCCATTGTGCTCGTCTCCTGTCCCGACCAGCATAAAGTATGTATCCTGCTCCATCCAAACAAATGGATCACGAAATTCTCCAAGCCATCCAATGTCCTGTTCTTTTATCAGTGAAGGATATTTCTTCCACTTCTTTAAAACAACATCTTCCAGTGCATTCTCTGGCTGCGCCAGCGCAACTGCCTGATTCGGGAAACGACGATTATTCCCCGCGGTATAATAAATACGCGGTACTCCCTCTCGATCGACCAACCCACTTCCAGACCAACAGCCAAGCTCATCATAAAATCCCGCCTCTGATTGAAGTGCTAATGGCAAATCCTTCCAATGTACCATGTCTTTACTTACCAGATGACCCCATTGAATAAAATCCCATACCGGAGCGTGAAGGTTGGCCTGATAAAAAATGTGATAAAAACCATTGTAATAAAACGGCGCATGCGGTTCATTCATCCACTTTTCCGGCTCAATCAGATGATACTGTGGTCTGTTTACATCTCCCTCAAAACGGTTTCTATCCGGAAAGTATGCAGGCACTTCATCAAGACTCCCCACACTGGAACAAACCAATGCCTGCTCTAGCGGCATCGCCTCCGGCAAAAATTCTGCTTTTCTCATCCATCCCCAAAAGACACCCATCTGAGGTGACAACACTTCTTTATCCGCATCCTTTCCAAGAAAAACAGACCGATCTGGCCAACTGATTTTCTGAAAACGTCCAAACTGCAAACGATTTGAAAGCACACCGTTTACCACCAGATCACACCATCCTTCTTTGAAACGGTAGATAATAAATACATGATTCCATTTGCCCATAACAATTGGCTGGTTCACGGATACAAAACGCATCTGTCGCCCACCAAATCCAAGCAGCACCTCAGCCTTTTTGTCCTGTATCAGCCGAAGTGCCATTCCTTCACCTGATCTTTGGTCCATACAGGAAAATATCGCATCACCCTCACTTGAAATGCCATATGGTGCAAATTCAAATTCAAGCGTAAACGCCTCTGTGTGCTGCAACTTTTTCTTGTCACCAGAAAGCCACACCGAATATCCATCAAACAAAAGTCCATTTTCACTTTTTTGAATGATTCTGTTTTGATATTCAATATCAGGATTCATCTTAAAACATGTCAGCATATTTGTTTCCTCCTCACCAATCTTTCCCAGATACAGCAAGGGCAGGCATTTCCATGCCTGCCCCCTTTCGGATCAGATCTTACTGAGCTTCAACATAGCGGTCGTATGCAGCCTGCCATGCAGCAACTACTTCCTGCAATCCCATGCTGTCCATTGCGGAAACATAATCATCCCACTCATCCTCGATGCCGCCGTCCTTAAGCCAGTGAGCAGTCTTTTCTTCTGTCAGTGCCTTTAAATCACTCAGATAGTCATTAATTGTATTTGTCTCTTCCTCAGTAAAGACAACAGACGGATAGTATTCAGTGGAATCTACATACTGGAACCAGAAATCGCGTGTATCATCAATTCTTTCCTGTGCTCGATCTTCAAGATAATAGTAGGTTCCATAATCCTCAGACAACTGCTCGGTAGGTCCAAGAAGCTCATTCTTTGACTTTAACTCACCTGCGGTCTCACCATCCTTTAAGTCTCTCATGGTGTAGCATCCATTTTCATCTGGCTCCTCATTCCAATAGGAACCGATTGCACCATAAATTGCCTGCATACTGTTGAGCGGTTCGTACATCTGATCAACCCACTTTAATAGCAACTCTGGATTCTCGCATGCACTGGTGACAGAAAAGCTTCCATGACTGGTTGTTCCACACTCATTTAAGTTTACATGATGCGTTCCATCTGGTCCATCCAGAATTGGCAGATACTCATAGCTAGCTGCTCTGTCATTTCCTACTACCTCAGGAATCTCCCACCATACAAATACACCAAGTCTCGCATCCTCGCCATTACCCTTTGCAATATACTGGCTGGAATCCTGAGAGAATACCTCGATATCAATCAGCCCTTCCTCAAACCACTGATGGAAATAGGAAATGGCATTCTTATAATTTTCTGTCGTTGCCTGATAGTATACCGTTCCATTGTCGATTGCTCTATGAGCATCATTGTAATCGGTAAATCCAAAGCCTGCAAACAGTGTGGACATGCCTGCACACCAGTTATTTGCCATAAAGGAAAGCGGAATCTCATCGGTTGTATCTCCGTTTCCATTGCAGTCATTTTCCTTAAATGCAACAAGTACATCATGAAGCTCATCGAGTGTGGTCGGCATTTCCATTCCTACTGCCTCAAGCCAGTCCTTATTAATGGAAGTAAACTGCGGAATTGCACCAATTCCAATATAGGTGCCATTGTCGTCCACATAACCCATCTCAGAAATACTTGGAAGACCATAAATATGACCGTCTGGCATGGTTGCCGTTGCCAAAAGCTCTGGTCTCTTCTCAGCCAGCGCAGTTAAGTTTGGCATCGTCTCTTCATTGATGTAATCTTCCAGCGGAATCAGTACCCCATATCCGCCATAATTGATCAGCTCATAATCACTCAGCTCTGCCGCCATAAAAGCATCTGGCATATCAACACCTGCATTTAAAATCAGGTTTTTCTTCTCGGTAAGCGTATCACCTGATACACAGTTCCAGTTGATCTCCACGCCCATTGCCTCATTCATCTGCTGAACAAGCGGCTTCTCGCTGTTGTCTGGTGACAGTGCACTGACACCTGCAAAAATATCAAATGTGGTCTGCTCAGATTCTCCTGCAAATGCAGCCTGCGGAATCAGCATTGCTGCTGCCATGGTTAACGCCATCATCTTGTTTGTTCTCTTCATTATAAAGTCCTCCTTTTATATTGTTGATCTTTTTGTTTTTAATTTTTGTTCTTAACCTTTGTCCTTGTTCTTGGTCTTTATTTCTTTTTGATTTTTTCGCTTTCTTTTTCTTTCGTTTTATAATTTCGTTTTGTAATCCGCTTTTCGATCAGCCCTTTACGGCACCTGCCATAAATCCCTTTTCAAAATATTTCTGTACAAACGGATATGCAATCAACATTGGCACCGATCCTACAACAATTGAGGCAAACTTAATCAACTCAGTAAGTTTATTTGCCTCCGCATATCCACCATCCATATTGCCCATCATGCTGGCCATCGCCTGACTTTGAATTAAGATTTGGCGAAGAACCAATTGCAGCGGATATTTGCTTTTTTCCTGCATATAAATAAGTGCAGTAAACCAATCGTTCCAATATGCAACCATCGTAAAGATTACCATTACTGCAATGATTGGCTTTGCAAGCGGCAATGCAATTTTTACGAAGGTTCGAATATTTCCACTACCATCAATCGCTGCTGCCTCGTATAATTCCTGCGGAATACTGGTTTCAAAAAACGTTCTTGTTACAATTACATTATAGACGGACACACCGCCTGGAAGAATTAACGCCCATACACTGTTCAGCATATGCATCTTTGATACAACCAGATACGTTGGAATCAATCCTCCGCCCACATACATAGTAATCACATAAAAGATCATAATCGCTCTTCGAAACGGAAGCGTTTTCTTCGACATGCAATAACCCGTTGTCAGTACAAGAATGACCGATACGACTGTTCCAAGAACCGTATAATAAATACTGTTTAAATAGCCACTTGAAATTGAGCTTTCCTTAAATACTCGCTTATATCCCTCAAACGTGATTTTCGAAGGAAGCAGAAATGTTTTTCCCGCGTAGACTTCATAAGGATCTGAGATAGAAGCCACCAAAACGTAGTAAAGTGGATACGCAACTAACACAACGAGAATGAATAAAAATATACCGTTAATAATGTCAAATGTCTTCTCGGAAGATTTCTGTTTTCCTTTTTTATTACCAGCCATACATAATTCCCCCTTTTAAATAAAACTTACATCTGACAGTCTCTTGCATATCGCATTGACAACGATTAACAGGACAACGTTAACAACGGTGTTAAATAGCCCTACTGCTGTTGAAAAGCTGTACATTGCCTTCAAAAGACCCTGCTCGTATACATATGTTGCAATAATTTCCGATGTCTCTTTATTTAAACTTGTCTGAAGCAGATACGCTTTTTCAAATCCAACATTCATCAAATTTCCAAACGACATAATCAATTGGATGACAATAACCGGAACAAGTTCAGGAATATCAATGTAGAGAATTCGCTGAAGCGGTGTTGCACCATCCACTCTTGCCGCCTCATGCAAAGACGCATCAACACTGGAAAGTGTCGCAATGTAGATAATGGTTCCCCATCCAGCCTCCTGCCAGATACTCGATGATATGTAAATGGTTCGGAATGCAGATGATGAGTCAATCAGGTTCGTTGCCTTTCCTCCAAATGCCTGAATGATCGTGCTAATCAAGCCACCATAAGGAGAAAGAAAGATTCGAAGCATACCACACAAAATCATAATTGAAATAAAATGCGGTGCATAAAGAATGGTCTGTGAAACACGCTGAAACTTCTTCCATTTGACCTGATTAATCAAAAGTGCTAATACAATCGGAATCGGAAATGTCCACAAAATGCTGTAAAGACTAAGCAGTATGGTATTTCGGATCATTCTCATGCTATTGTAGTTATTAAAGAAACGCTGAAACCACTTTAACCCTACCCATGGGCTTCCGAAAAATCCCCCAACTGGATTGTAGTCACGGAATGCAATCTGTACGCCATACATCGGAACATATTTAAACAGAATTGTAAGAATAATTCCTGGCATAAGCAGTACGTAAAACTCCCAATGCTTTACGACCTGCTTCCACAGATTCTTTTTCGGAACAGGCATCGTCGCTTGTTTTGCCTTTTTCATTCAATCTCCTTCTTTCTTTTTTGTTCTTTGCGTGTTACTTGAAACGTTTCATGTTTTATGGCTTCATTATAGTCATGTCATTCCATATTGTCAACTGTATTTTTTCTTTTATTCCAATTTTTGTATGGTATACTCAATTTTATCTTCTATTTTTTGTACACTTATTACAATATAACGTTTCACTACTTTGTGGTATACTAGTATTGTATGAATCTTATAGAAGCTTATAAAATTTTATAAATTTTCTATATATCAATAAAACGATACACACCATAAATAATACAAAATCTGGAGGTAGTCATTTTATGCAAAAAACAAATTCCCCTACCATGAAAGACGTTGCCAGAGAGGCTGGTGTCTCCCTTGGAACGGTATCAAAGGTGATCAATGGAATTGCGGTGCGCGAAGAGTATAAAAAGAAAGTAGAGACTGCCATCGCCAGTCTGCATTATGAAGTCAATACATATGCAAGAGGATTGAAAACGCAAAAGACAGGATTAATTGCTGTCATCATTCCTACAATGCTCAACCCTTTTTTTGCTGCTTATGCCGATTATCTTGAAAATGCGCTGTATAAAAAAGGACTAAAGATGATGCTATGCTGTTCCGATGGTATTCCAGAAAAAGAAATTACTTATTTAAATCTGGCAACTCAAAATAAGGTCGATGGCATTATTGCCCTCACCTACTCAGACATTGGCAATTACATAAGCCCGGACCTTCCGATTGTCGTCTTCGACCGTTTTTTTGAAAATCGGAATATTCCACGAGTTGGCTCCGATAATTATGCAGGAGGCATGATGGCCATTGAAACACTGCTTGAACTTGGCTGCCACCACCCTGTTTATATCCGCTTCCACTCCATTTTCCCGGGTGAATCCGATAAACGAAAAGAAGGCTATTTGGCTGCCTGCAAAAAATATCACCTTGAACCAGATTATCTTGATATGGAAGACTGTGATGATACGCTTGAACAGATGAAAAAATTTATTGATCAACATAAGAAAACAGATGGCTCACTCTCCTTTGACGGTGTCTTTTGTCATACCGACTACCATGGCTATCATTTCACAAAACTTCTGCGAAAAGAAGGCTATCGCGTACCAGAGGATGTTCAGTTAATTGGCTTCGATGGCATCCGAAAATTTGGTGGTCCAAATGAGGAGCTTTTCGTCTCCTCGATATGCCAGCCGATCGAAAAGCTTGCCGCCAAATGTGTGGAGATTGTCACGGAAACAGACCGTTCCTCCATTCCAAGTCTAACCCTCCTTCCGGTCACCTTTGAGGCCGGGGGCACGACTCGTCCAAAGAAAAACTAAAAGAATGAAATGACACAAAATGAAAAAGCAGAGGTTTTCCACAAGAGTGGGACCTCTGCTTTCTTGATATAGAATTGATATATAATTTTTCTACATACTCTCTCTAATCCTTATCTGCAATATTTTTACATCAGTGCGCAATTTGAAACAACGAATAAAACTGCCCTTTTTGCTGCATAAGCGTATCAAAATTTCCCGCTTCACAGATCGTTCCATTTTTCATGACAAGAATCTGGTCATAGCGACGAAGAATCGCTTCCTCAAGGCGATGCGTCACGACAATTCTTGTCATGCCAGATAAATCCAGTATGGAGGAGCTGACTGCCCGTGCAGTCGCTGCATCAAGTGCAGCAGTCGCCTCATCGACTAAAAGAACTGGAGACTTTCGAAGAAGTGCTCTGGCGATGCTGATTCGCTGACGCTCGCCACCGGACAGATTTGCACCGTTTTCCCCACAAACAAAGCTCTCGCCGCGCTGCGCGATAAATTCGGATAAGCCAGAGCGCTCTAGCGCCAGCGCAACCTCTGCATCTGGAAAATCATGAAACATAGTGACATTGTTTCGGATGGTATCGTTAAAGACAAAGACATTTTGCTGAACCGATGTCATTAACTGATACAGCGATTCGCTCTCAATATTTTTAATTGAGACACCATCGATACAAATCTCGCCCTGGTAGTCGCTGCTGCTTCCCATCAACAGATTGAGTAATGTCGATTTTCCACTTCCTGAGCCGCCGACAATTGCGTAGCTCTTTCCCACATCGAGCTGTACGCTCAGATTGTTTAACACAGGATTTTCTGGCTCATATCCATACGTCAAATCCTTGATTTCGATTTTATCTGAAAAATCGGTAAGCGTTTCTTTTCCTTCCTCGCGCACATTCTCCGATAACGCATCGGACAATTTCTCCATCAGTGCGACTGCTGCCTTTCGATTGGACCACAGAAGCGGCACCTGACTGATTGGATTTAAAATATAATTCATCAGCTGGACAAATACGATTACAACACCTGCTGTTACTCCCTTGCCGCTAATGGCAAGCCATGCGCCCGCCAGAAAGATTCCCATCTGAGCGATGATTCCTGCATCATTTGCAAGCAAAGAAATCAGCTGCTCGGTGCGGCGCTTGTTCTGCTTTGCCTCCTCCACTTGATCATTCCGTTTGGAAAATAATCGGGCTGCCTGCACCTCTGCACGAAAGCTTTTGATGACCGGAAAACCGGACAGAAGCTCATTTACAATCGAAACAAAGCGCTCATTTTTTGTGGAAATCTCTTTTTCCTGCTCGGTCAGGCGAGTTCCCGCTGCCATAGAGACCACCACTGGCAGAAACGACAAGACAACTGCAATCACCAACATCACCGGACTGTAATAAAGCATCATGATCAATGCACCCGAAAAACAAAATAGAAGCTCAATCAGGGTAAAGGTTGCAACTAAATAGTTATTCTCGATTGAGGTGCAGTCATTTGTCAGCGCAGAAACATAAAGTGCAGTACCTTCCTTTGAGAATGATCGCAAATTTTTCTGCGTCAGGCACGCAAACGCGTAATCACGGTACTGCTGCATGGCCCGTTTTAAAAACTTGGGATAGATCGCTCGATACATTACATTGGCTATTGTGTAAATAGCAACGACAATAACGACAATCCATGCATTGCGCACAAGGGCCTGCATATCCTGATTTGCGGTGCAGTCCATGATCTGCTGAATCAGCCATGAGATCATCAGATTCAAGGAACTCATGGTAATCGTTAAGACGATAGTTGCGATAAAATTTATTCTATTTTTATAGTATAATTGATGTATAAATTCCCTGCTTTTCTTTTTGTTTTGCTTTGTTTTCATTTTATTATTCTCCTACTACCTGATTTTTGACAATTTTATTTCTGCCAGTTGTTTTTGAGTTATTCGCTTTTGAGTTATTCGCTTTTGAGCTACTTGATTGGGGGCTATTCGCTTTTTGATCATTCGCTTTTTCATTCGTTTCCTGTCCGGTACAGGTTAATGCGCTCATTATCCTCTTCACGCCTATTCCACGAAGCCCCTGGATTATTTGTTCCAAGCGGTGCAGAAAAGGCAGATTGTTTTCTCATATTGACTGCCAGTCTCGCCTCATTTTCTGTGTACATAAGCATACTTGCAAAGGTGAGAAATGCCACCCACTCGGCACTGTTTTCATACGAATAAATGTGCATCTTTCCATTTGTATCGGTAATCTCAAGATTGCGAATCAGATGATACTTGCACAACTCATCAAGTACAGCAATGACCTCTGTCTCTGGGGCATTTAATTCTTTTGCTAAGAGACGCCCTGTGACATTTTCGTTTGGCTTTTTCGCATACAAAGCCGCGATGACCTCCAGGCAATATGGCTTGACAAGTAACGAAAACAGTCTGCGCAGCGAATCGGCATCCTTGATTACCGACTCAAATCCATTCTCTGGCTGTGAGAGCAAAAATATGTAGTCGAGGTCGTTAAAGCCATAGCTCATATAGCCGCTGTCCGTCTCAATATAAAGACCACTGGTGGAAATACTAGCATCCGAGTCCTCTGCTGTGCTGTACGCCTTCTTTTTATGCTCATTGTGCTCGTCATGCCCATTATTTTGGCTTTGCACATCTTGATCTTGCGAATCTCGATTTTGCGTTGTTTTTCTCTGGTTCTTTTGGGTCGCTGCATCAAGAATATTGGACACAGCAACGCGGTCTATATTTGAATCCTCGCACCGAAGCACCGCCTTTTGGATATTCCACATCAGATCACACGCCGCCTTCATGCGGTCTTTTTTCGGATAGCTATACAAGGTGCGGTCAAACAGCTCCTTTATATCGGTCTGTGCCACTGGTGTTCTGCCAAACAGCTCATCCACTGATACATGAAGCGTATCGGCAATCGCCGGAAGAAGCTCGATGTCCGGCGCGCCGCCGCATTCCCAGCGCGATACCGCCTGCGTGGTTACACCCACGGCGCGCCCAAGCTCCTCCTGCTTTAAGCCAGCCTGTTTGCGAAGCTGTCCAATTCGCTCTCCGATTTTTGTATATGGACTATTTATATATGAGGTATTCGTATATGGATTCTTCTCAGTTCCATTTCGGACTCCACTATTGTTGCTCATCCTTTTCTCCTCCTCTGCGTCTTTCCTTTCTTGCCTCAACGGATGGTTGTATTATAGCTTACGCAATACTTGAATTCAATGCAGGCGTTTTTGTCAAAAATCAAGTAGTAGTTGAATCACTACAGTTCATGTTCAATACGTAAATTAGCAGTGAAAAAGCATCCTATAAACGATAACTTAGCAATCACGTACCTTGATATCACCAGATATGGTAGATGCCTTCACCTTACTGTCAGGCGCACCGAAACTCTCCTGCATCTTTTTCTTTCCCTTACTGTTAATACCACCGCAGGCAACAGAAACATCACCACTTGTACTGGAAAGTGCCATCTCGAGTCCAACTCCTCCGATGTAACGAACGCTTACATCACCGCTTGTACTGGAAACAACTGCATCTACCTGATTTTTGATCGTCACCTTGCAGTCACCGCTGGTACTCTTTGCTCTACACTGTGCGCTCTTATCGCTGGTACTCTTTGCTCTGCACTGTGCGCTCTTATCAAATGTAGCTTCTATGTCTCCGCTTACACTCACAATATCCATCTTATCTGCCTGGCATGCGGTCGCATTTACATCGCCGCTGGTGCTTGATGCCTGAAGCTCATCTGCCTGACAGTTTTCCACTTCTACGTCGCCGCTTCCGGTATGAATCAAAAGTGTCTTTGCGCTGATGTCCTTTGCCTGAATGTCACCGCTCTTTGCCTGAAGCTCACACTGCTTTGCATTCAGTTCAGTCACGGAAATATCACCGCTCGTTGCTTCTACTAGAAAACGATCACAGGATACGCCATTTGCGTTGATATCGCCACTTGCACTTTTTACTCTGATTTCCTCAAACTGCTCTGGCACCGCGATCTGAATCATCAACCCTGTCGAATACAGCTTTCCTGCCTTTAAGCCAAATATCCATGATGTAACCTCAGAAACACTGTTTCCTGCCTTCTTTTCCTGCTGAATGGTAAGCGTTCCGGCAGATGCACTGACATGAAGTGTCTCCTTTAATGTCTCCCGATCTTCTGCTACCCCACCAGTTACAGACAGCTCTACATTATTTATATTGCTCTTTTTGATTTCAATATCCGCATTGATAAGCTGAGCATTGACGCGCTGAATACCCGGATAGGAACGATTATAAATATCTGAACAATCAGAATGATCCGCTACGTCAGCTTCATCAGCTTCATCTGATCCATCTGAATTTGCACCTGAATTATTTGATGCGAACGAATTCACATTTATGGTCATGGCAGCTGGATTTTCTTCTAAAAATGCTTGACGGATTTCCTCAACGTTTCCAAGCTCCTCGCAGATCTCCTCCTCACTCTTTCCGTTTTCCATGCCTTCCTCAAAATGATTCTCATAATCCCCGAGAATATCCTTTACTAACTCCTCATCCATTCCTGCAAAAGCAGTGCGCAGCTGCGCAAAAAATTCATCCTTTTTCATAACGATTTCCACCTTTCTAACTTATTTATTCTCCTCACCCGCAATCAGTCGTTCAACTGCTGCCGTGAAATCAAACCACTCTTTCTTTAACTGTTCCTGATACGCCCATCCTTTAACTGTAAGATGATAATACTTTCTGGCTGGGCCCTCTCCTGCCTCAACAAGATAGGTCTCCACATATTCCTCATCTTTCAGACGCTTTAAGATCAGATACAGCGTACCTGCCGCCAGCTTCATTTCCTTTGAAATGTTTTCGGTCAGTTCATATCCATACTGATCGCGAAGCGCCAGCTGTGACAACACGCACAGCTCAAGTGCACCTTTTTTAAACTGAGCATTCATGCTCACACCTCCTTTTTCCTTTCTTTTGTTCTTCTGTTAGCTGCATCATATCACATACTATTCTATATTGCAATATAGTATTTAAAGAAATTTAGTCAAAAAGCTTACCATCATCGATGCGATTCTGCTGATACTTTTTGCCACCGACCAAGTATACTCCAATATTCAACCGAATACTGAAGAGGGAATCACCAACTCAGCCGCTTCAATTTAACTTCAATTTATAATGCCCGCGCCCGCACTTTTCAAGGCGTTTCTCATCACAAAGTTTTTTTAATACCCGCTGCAGCTGCCTGCGGCTGCAGTGGAGACTAAGCATCGTATCATTAACGCTCGTAATCTCATGATCAGGCTGGGCATCCTGTAAATATAACAGTACCTTTTCTTCTAATGTCTGCACAGTCAATTCCATCTTTGACATCATATTTAACTTATCCGCTAACTGTCCCATAACAAATCGCAAAAACACAGGGTCGTTTTCAAGCTGAGACCGATTCTGCTGAAACGGAATCTCAAGGCAAATCACCGTCTCGGCCGCTTCTGTAAAAAACAGGTTGAACTCTTCTTTGCAAAATTCGACATCGCCAAGTAAGGTTCCTCTCCCTGAAATTGCAATGCTATAACCTCTGCTATTTTCATCTATCCCATAAATCTGTACACTCCCACGCTCCACGATCAAAAACTGACGAAGCGATTCTAATGGCTGCGTTAAAAGCTCACCCTTCTCAAATTGAAGCAGACGCACGAACTTTGGTCTATCATGAAAATGAACCTTTTCTCTTTTTAAGATTGCCTCAAGTAACTTTTCATCGTGAATTTCCCGCATCCCTTGCCTCCCATTTTTTCTTTATTGTGCCATATGGCACAAACAAATGCAAGTCTCTTTGCTATACTGATTCTCGGACCCTGCAAAAGCATTGCCATTCACGAACCGCATTCGCAAACTTCCCCGTGAACTGTAATGCAAAAGCTTATATTTCCAGAAAGGCAGATCATATCTATGGATACAATTTTTGATACCAGCCATTTGTACCGAACCTACTTTAAAATGGCACTCCCTGTTGTCCTCGGACTCGTTGTGACACTGATCTACAACCTCGCTGACACCTTTTTTATTGCCCAGACAAACGATACGGCACTGATCGCCGGTGTCTCTGTCTGCTCCCCTGTTTTCACCACCCTGATGGCCTTCGGCAACATCTACGGTCAGGGTGGAAGCTCTTTGATCTCGCGATTGCTTGGTCAAAATGACCTTGACGGCACGAAGCGCGTGAGTGCGTTTTGTTTTTACATTGCAATTGCAACTGGTGTTGTCCTTGCCGTGCTGATGATGGCATTTCGTGCTCCGCTGCTTTCTTTGCTTGGCACCGACAGCGACACCTTTTCCCACGCAAAAGACTATTACAGTGTGCTTGCGGTATGCGCGCCGATTGTTGTTCTAAGCTTTATTCACTCCAACCTGGTTCGCTGTGAAGGACTTGCTACTCAATCTATGATTGGAAGTATGTTTGGCACCGTGGTCAATATTATCCTTGATCCGATTTTGATTTCTGTCCTGCATATGGGTGCGCTAGGTGCCGCCATTGCGACTGTGATTGGCTATCTTTGCAGTGACCTGTATTTTCTCTGGCTGCTGCACAAAAAAAGTCGCTGCCTGTCTGTTTCTTTGACACATTGCCGCGTTCATGCGGATGAAGTGAAACAGATCCTCGGCGTGGGCATCACTGCTGCGCTGACCAATCTGATGCAAAGTCTTACTGTGATTGTGTTAAACCAGTTTCTTCTCTCCTACGGAAGCGACCAGATCGCTGCAATGGGAATCGTCCTGAAAATTAACATGATTGTTCAGCTTATCCTGACGGGCTTTGCTTTCGGCGCCGTTCCGCTCTTTGGCTATCTGTACGGTGCTAAGCTGCACGATGAGATGACTAAATTGCTGAAATTCTGTCTCAGCTTTCTGACTGTCATCGCACTCGTATTAACTATAATTCTTTGTTTCCGTTCAAATGCATTTTTGCAAATTTTCGTGCAGGATGAAAGCATGATTCAGAGCGGTGCACAGATGCTTCGCTGGCAGGCAGCCAGCTCTGTCTTTGCCGGAATTGTACTGCTGTGTACCGTGCTGTTTCAGGCAATCGGAAAGATTATCCCATCGTTTCTACTGTCCATCAGCAGACAGGGCGTTGTATTTCTTATCGCACTGCTTCTTTGCTCGGCATTGTTTCACTACACAGGAATCTTGATGGCTCAGGCAATAGCCGATGTGCTCAGTGCACTGTTAGCCATTGGACTTCTCATGAAAAATAAAGATATTTTTTAACTTCTCTAATTTTTTCTAATTCTTTCTAATTTTTTCTATTTTTCTTGCTATTTCCTCCTGCGTATACTATGATAGGTATTAATATACACAGGAGGATTTTGTTATGACAGCAGAATTTCTTGACTTAATTCTTGAGGGTGTCATCTCGTATCTAGTCCCGATCTTAGAGCTGATCGGCGTATTCATCGTTGCCTACGGAACGATTAAATCTTTTATCAAGTTTATCCGTTCCGGTCTCAATTCAGATGATACAAGAGTAAAGATCGACCTGGCAGAAACATTGGCACTGTCTCTTGAATTTAAGATGGCCGGAGAGATCCTGAAAACAGTTGTCTCCCACACAATCGAAGAATTAAGCATCCTTGGAGCCGTTATTGTGCTTCGTGCGCTGCTGACCTTCTTGATTCACTGGGAGCTGAAAATGGAGCGCCAGACAGAGCACGCTGAGCGCGAACATGCAGCACTTCAGGAAAACGCAAAGGAAAAGTAACACCAGTAACAACAAACGCAGCACCAAAAAGCAACACCAGTAACAGCAAGCAGCCCGCTTCCAAAACGAAGCGGGCTGCGGTCTTTAATCCAAGTTAATCCCACTTTTCATCTGGATATTTCATTCCCCACTCCTTGCGAAGCTTTGTCATAATATCCATAACATCTTTTGTATAGGTCAACTGCATTGCAGACACATCTTTTGTCTTTACTGCTGTTTCCATATCCATCATCTCATAATACAGCGCATCTGCCGTGTTACCACACTCGATCTCGGTCTTCACTCCAGTCTCAGCATCCGTGATCGTTGCTTTTTGAGCACGCGGATACTCCATAATCTCGATATAGCCCTTTTCGCAGCTGATCATCGCACGCTTTGGCTGCTTGGAATGCATGGAAAGCGCTACCGTTGCCATCTGTCCCTGCGAATTTTTCAGAAGAATCGTTGCCTGCTCATCTGATCCGGTAGGCGATGGTCTCCACTGGCTCAAAATCTCGTCTGGCTTCTCATCCATGAAGCTTCGCACAATCGAAAGTGCATACACACCGATATCAAGAAGTGCACCTCCCGCCAGATTCATGTTAAAGAAGCGATTGTTCATATCATATTCCTTAAAGCTTCCAAAATTCATCGTGATCATCTGAACCTTTCCCAACTCATTTGATCGGATAAGCTTCCAGAGCTTTTTATAAATTGGCATATGCCAAATCGTCATTGCCTCTGCCAAAATCAAGTGTTTCTCATTGGCCAAGTCAATCATCTCATTTAATTCTCTGCTATTTAACGTGATCGACTTTTCAACAAATAAATGCTTGCCATGCTCTAATGCCTTTTTCATAAAAACATTGGCCGCAACGCACAAAATCGGCTGTGAAATTCACTGTTTTTCAAAAGGAACACTTCTGTTATATGAGATTGAGGATGGCCTCCTGTTCGATCTATTTTTTCTTGAGACACGTTTTCCCGATATGGATGGACTTTTGCTCGCCCAACGGATAAAAGAGCTACAGCCTGACTGTCTTTTTCTTTTTGTGTCCAATCAAACAAGTGTGGTTTTCGATACATTTCAACTTCCTGCGTTTCGTTTTTTGCCAAAGATGCCGCTTCAAAACCGGCTGGAAGAAGCACTTCTTTCTGCGATTTCGCAACTCGAAGTAATCCATTCACAATATTATGTCATACAGTCTGGCGCTGCACTGGAGCGAATCCCGATTCATCGTATCGTATATATTGTTCGCGAAGGAAATTATTGCATATTTCAGGCTGAAACTGGTAAGGGGTACCGTGTCCGCAGCTCCTTAAAGAATGTATATGAACATCTTCCTTCGGATCAATTCATCTATATCAATCAAGTCATTTGCAGTGTTTCTCATATTGATAAGATTAAAGGGGATACCGTTTTTCCATCGAATGGCTCGCGCATCAATGCCGCAAAGGGGTCTGTTCGAAAAATTAAGGACACCCTGCTTCGTTTCTGGACGGATGCCAATCTTCTTCTATCAAATCTGGCAGAGTACCACGTCCATAGGAGCGATGCACCGCATGGGCGT
>CAVCXB010000004.1:0-59395 GCA_963605535.1 Wujia chipingensis | reverse complement strand
TAACATGAGGAAAGTCTGTGCCTTAAAAGGAAAAAAGACAGAACAAATGTTTTGACGGCTTGGTGAAAATTCAGTAAAAGAAAAAATGAGAAGTTTACTCGTCAGAGCTGTGATTACAAATGGAATATTGACATATTATCACTATCATGCTATAATGGTAGCAAGATTAACAGAAGGGACGTGAAACCAATGAATCGAAATGAAAATGAGCTTAAGTATTTATAAGGAAATATATATGAAAAAAAGATTATGTAGTGTAATCACAGCAATGATATTATTAATTTGCAGCACTGTATTTGTGTTCGCCAGTGAGGCCGAAGAAGTAACGTGGGGAGATTTTTTGACTCAGCATGGAATTACATTAGGTGAACAGCCAGAAGTCTCATATACAACCGTATCTACTGGAAGTATTATGACTTATTCGGATAACGGAAGTTCGGCGGTACGTATAAAGAATCCATTAAGTAATGGAGAAGTGGAAGAATATTTGATTGTAGGTATGGAATTAGCTGATGATGAAATACAGCCAACATCTTTTACTGCTAATGCTAATGCCAGGAACACCTTTTTACGTACTATTGTTCCTTCAGAGATACAGAATGCACCCATTCTCCTTTATGTGAGGGCAGAGTATACTATGAATGCAAACAACCCTGGGTACCTTAATCCAAAAAGCATAACGTTTTCCTATTCGATAAACGATAGCACGTTTATATCGGCACCATTAATTAGTTGTATCTATGATGTTCGTGGCAATCCAATTTATGGCAATGATCCGGAGGTTCCGGCTTATGGATGGTTTGGCTACGATGGTATATCTGTATATTACCAAGTACAATGCAGCGTTGCATCACCAACAGCTGAAATTTCATATACCGCATCCAAAACGTATCCGAGTGGTCACTATATTGCAGCAGCTGATGCTTTTGGACAAGATACTATCAGTGTTAGTGGTCAAATATCCACAACATCTGGAACAAAAAATTTTAGTTTTCAAACATTCTCCCATTATTGATCCGAAGTGTACTGCTCAATAATTGCGGTGTTTAATAGTCTGGGAAATGAACCGCAGCATGGGATTAAAGAGAAGCTGAAAGTTAATTATACATATGACAGCAGGCATTCTACTGTTCAGAGAATAGATATGATATCATGTTTATAAGCGTTGAATAGCTGTTTGGGTATAAACTTGGCGATTTGTATCATACTATACATATGGCAGTACAATTTATGGGTCTAATGGCCGTAATTCCATTTTGTGACGGTCGTTTTGTGGAGTCAAAGGATCGAATACCGTAGTCTTCAAACTGAGTCAATGGCAAGGGCATCAGCTGGCATAAATGCCCCATTGACTCAGTTTCAGCCTGCGGTGTAAGCTAATCAATCAAGCAGAACAAGAAATGAATAGATATGAACTAATTTTACCTGTCTTGTTTAGGAGGTATTCATATGTTATATTTATACAAAATTATGACCGCAGCATTCTTCACAACGGCAATCTTAACTGTTAATACCATTGCCTTAGCAGACTCGGCGATTGATATTTTCAGTATTAATTCAGCCATGGAATATCTATTAGAACAAAATCCTGATAGTAATGTCGAAGTCAGCTTCAGAGTTAACAGGGTAGTAGAAAGTACAGAAGAGTTACTTTCAGTGGGCGAGCAGATATCTGATGAAATCGCTGTAATTCTTCATGAGACTGGAAAAGACTCTTATCAGTCTTCTCAGTATCCCTATTCCGACGGGGGAATATGTATGAATTACTGGTATGACGAGAATCTTACCAGTTGTATCGGATTTTTGCTTGGCATAGAGGATGATGGACTGAATGTAAGTTTGTTTCTGCAGAGCTATCAGGAAATAACAGTAGACTGGTGCGAGCTTCCCTTTGGGCTTTCCTTTGGATCAGACAGTCAAGAGATAGAAGAAGCAATTCAGTATTTCCCGTATTATATTCATGAGGTGAATCCGGGAACAATTTATGAGGAAAGTACGTATCTTGTGCTGACGCCTGGCTCTGATCAAGTAGAATATATACAGATAAATGCTTCATCGTACTTTCTGATGCAAAATATGAAAATACAGGCGGAAAATGATGTGATTATTCCTGTATCACATTATATGTACAAAACGGTGTATTTTATTGATGATGCGGAGGACATCTCAGCAAAGAAGGTTGAGGTGGCAGACGAGCTGGCTCAAAAGTGGAACGGAAATTGGACAAATGGTTATCGCAAAGGAAATTGGTTATATAGCGTGGCCACAGAGGATTATCTGGAGGGCGATCCGCTACTAGAAACAGAGTTTTGGGAACAGTGGGGAAAGATATTTAGTTCATATTGTTCAGTTAGTGTTGGTGATTCACTGGTAGGTGGGCATGCCATTGTTACTCATATCGGAAAGGGAATTATGCCGGTCGAGCTTTTGAAAGAATGGAATGTATATTAAATCAGAGAGGTACATAATAAGCAAAACCTGATAACCTTTTATTATATCATTTGTCCTTAAAAAGTGCACTTTATTGAAAAAACGGCCAAAAATTTTTTTGAGTTTTTTTGTTTTTTTAGATTTATACATAGTAATATAGGAAAATGCAATTTATTCGCGAAATCCTCGTTTAACGAATAAATTGCATTTTTTTGATTATATTTGCTGAAAACTTATACTAAAAGCAAATAATACCTTAAAATTCGGTCTTCTCCTTTACATCTGACCATGATCTTAACAGTATGCTTTTATAGATCCTTCAGCAGTTTCTCAGACCAACCAGAAGACAGAAATTCCTACTCCGCCTCCGGACATTCCTTCCGGGCCCTCTAATGTCGCAGAAACACCCGCCCGGTCAGCCACAAAAAAACGTAGCCTCCTGCTGACACTCAAAGACCGTGGCATGTCTACAGCAGATTTTCTGACAGAGTGCAAAAATTATAACTCACGCGGCCCGCAAAGGCTGTGACGGTACACTTGTAAATTCCGCGACCATAACTCACGCAGAATTTACAACACTGATTCCGTTGCCAAATACTGCATCAATTTTAACTCACGCGGCCCGCTAAGGCCGTAACGCGCACCGGCAAAACAGTGCTCAATCATGCTCCTCTATTTTAACTCACGCGGCCCGCAAAGACCGTGACTGCAACATATAGATAATTTATACGCATAAAGTCCATATGTTGTATATTGATTATATTACATATTGCTGTGCACTCCGGCAATATATAATAATCACTTGCTTTTAAGTGCGAATCCACCGCCATTTTTACGTGCGCATGAGTCTCGCACCTGGCCTGCGTTTTAGTACACTAGACGTACTGACGCGTGGTAATATCGTTCGGCAGAAGATCCTCCTGTGCTACAATTTCGATATCTTCCAAGCTGCATCTACAGATATACGCAGTCATAAACCTAGTGCATAGACACGTTGATATTTGAACTATTATTCTTTTCTTGATATAATTGCCATAGATGATAAAATATGTCTATGGAGGTTATTATTATGGCACGCCCTAAGAGAAATAAAGTTCAATTATCTGACGCCGATGTAAAAAAAACTTAAAGGAATCCTGAAAAATAAGGATACATCTCAAACCATTGCTAATCGTTGCCGGATTCTTTTGGCTCTGGATGAAAATCATCCGCCTGTACAAACCTATGATCAGTGTATGGATTTATTCTGCGTCAGCCGTGCCACTATATCAAATGTGGCAAAAACATTTGTCCGGGATGGCCTGGATGCAGTGCTTAAGATCAAACGGAACCTCAATTCCAACAATGCCCGCCGTAAAGTTGACGGGCGTATGGAAGCAAGAATTGCCGAAATCGCCTGCGGATCGGTTCCGGAAGGCCATTCCCGGTGGACAATCAGGCTTCTTGAGAATCAGGCAAAAATAGAATTTGATGAACCGATCAGCCGGGAAGCAATCCTCAGAACCTTAAAAAAAACCGGCTTAGACCTCACCGCAGCCAATACTGGTGCCTCCCAAACAAAGCAGACGCAGAATTCGTAGCGTGTATGGAAGATATCCTTGACGTTTATGAAATGCCTTATAATCCTGCAATTCCAGTAGTCTGCATGGATGAAAAGCCTTATCAGCTGCTGGGCGAGGTGCGGGATTCGTGGGCAATGCGTCCGGGGGACGACAAAAAGGTGGATTCTGAATATAGCCGCAACGGAACGTGCAGCATCTTTGCCTTTATCGAACCACTTGGAGGAATGCACCATGTAAGTGTACGGGAACACCGCACAGCAAAAGACTGGGCAGAGGAAATAAAGTATCTGTCTGATGTCATGTATCCCAGTGCTGAAAAGATTATTCTGGTAATGGATAATCTGAACACGCATGCACCTTCTTCCCTATACAAAGCATTTACACCAGAAAAAGCCCAGCGGATTTTAAAACGGCTTGAGATACATTATACACCCAAACATGGAAGCTGGCTTAATATTGCAGAAATTGAATTAAATGTAATGACACGGCAATGTCTTTCAAGACGAATCAGTTCCATTGAACATCTTCAAAGAGAACTATCCGTTTGGGAAAACGAACGCAACAGTAATCAAGCTGGCGTAAACTGGCAATTTAAAACAAAGGATGCGCGTATAAAGCTCACATCTTTGTATCCTAAGTTGTAATTAGGATACAAAGATTAGTTTAAATATGAATATATCAATACACTAGATCGTCAGGTTCGAAGTATTGAACAGTGGGCTGGCGAGCGCAGAATAGAAAAAATCTATCGTGAGAAATATACTGGAACAACTATTGATCGTCCACAATTTAGCCGACTTCTTTCTATTATTAAGTGTGGTGACACGATTGTTTTTGATTCGGTATCGCGAATGAGCCGAACTGCAATGGAAGGATTTGAATTATATATGGCGCTGCTGAATAGAGGTGTGGAGCTTGTATTTTGCAAAGAGATGCATATCAATACAGAGTATTATAAGAAAATGCAGGCAAAGCGGTTGGAAATAGTAAAAACGGGAAATGCATCTGCGGATGATCTTATCAATTCAGTATTGTTTGCTTTAACCAAATTTCAGAATGAGCAATTACAAGAGCAAATTTTAATTGCCTTTCAGCAAGCTGAAAAAGAAGTGACAGATCTGCACAAGCGAATTTCAGAGGGCATTGCAATGACGAAGCAAAATAATGCAGCACTTCCGTTGGAACAACAGAAACGAATTGGACGAAGGACAGGAGAAAAAATTGAGACAAAGCGTGCAAAGGACATGAAGGAAAAGATGCGATGTCATTTGAAGTATTATGATGGCTCAATGATGGATAAAGAATTCATGGAAGCATATCGGTTATCACGAAAAACCTTCTATAAATATAAGAAGCAATTGCGTGAAGAAGATAATAATAGTGGGAAGGCATGGCTTCAGAGAGAAAATTAAAAAGATAAAAATAGAAGGTGACAATGTGGAATCATTGGCGGTATACTTCGATGTAGTCTACCTCTTTTCTCATAACTTTTCCCCTTCCGGTCACTTCTCGACAAAAGTTGCACTATATGAATTTTACTACATGGTCAGAAATGTATCTACTACTAAAATCAGAAAACACCCAGAACTGGTCGAGCAGCCATCATCGCAGATGGTGTTCAAAGGGGATTGGGGATGCTTCCCTAACAAGCAATTTGCGAAGATTTGACTAGAGGAAAAATCGAGAAAATGCGTCTATGGGCCCCCGTAGACACTGCTTGCCAGTTTGTAATAAAAAGTTTTTTGTTAGTGTCATGTTATTACTATTGTTGAATGCAGCTGCTCATGCTAAAATAGATAAAAAAGTTCTTTCAGAAATTATTTACTTATAATTGGGAAAGACGTAATCATGGAGGTGGTCACATGACAATAGAAGAAATCCTTGCCGGGGAGTCCAAGAATGTAGAGTTTAAGGTGCAACGCCCAGATAAGAGTATTAAATATATGAAAACAGTTGTTGCCTTTGCCAACGGAAAAGGCGGGCAGATTATATTTGGCATTGATGACAAAACTAGGGAAGTGGTTGGCATCCCGGAAGATAAGGTTTTTCAGGAAATTGACGCGATTACTAATGCTATTTCTGATAGCTGTGAACCGATGATTATTCCAGATGTTTATTTGCAAAATATAAATGGTAAGCCTGTAATTGTTGCAGAAATCCGAGCTGGACGTCAGAAACCATATTATATTAAAGCGGATGGTCTGGAAAATGGTGTATACATTCGGGGTTCTGGAACAACACGTCCAGCTGATCGTGATATGTCAAGAGAGCTGTATTATGAATGCGATGCTCGTTCTTTTGATTCGGTAATTCGCAGAGATATTGAAGTGACTGATGAAGATATTAAGAATCTTTGTGAACAAATGAAAGAAGTCGCTATTGCTAATAGCAAGTCAAATCTTCAGCGGTCAGCAGTAAAAGATGTAACGAAGAATGTTCTACTCAGTTGGGGGATTTTGAAAAGAGATGAAAATGAAAAAATCTATCCAACGAATGCGTATGTTTATTTAACTGGACAAGGTGGACTGCGTTCCATGATTCAATGTGCTGTGTTTAAGGGAACGACCCGGTCGGTATTTCTTGATCGGCGCAATTATGAAGGACCGCTATGGGAACAGGTAGATGAAGCAGTGCAGTTTGTCCTCAGAAATATTCGGATGGGATGTCGGCTGGAAGGCGTATATCGTCAGGATATTTATGAACTGCCGCCGGATAGTATTCGAGAGTTGATTGTCAATGCAGTTATGAATTGCAGTTACATTCAGGTTTCCAATATTCAGGTGGCAATTTATGATGATCGTCTGGAGATTACTTCTCCAGGTGGATTGCTTCCTGGGGTAACGATTGATTTGATGAAAGAAGGATTTTCAAAAATCCGAAATCGCTCTCTTGCAAATGCTTTCGCCTATATGAATCTTGTGGAAGCCTGGGGAAGTGGTATTCCAAAACTCATGCAGGCTATGCAGGAATATGGATTGTGTGAACCGGAATTTATTGATATGGAAGTAGCTTTCAGAATCAATCTTTATCGAGGTCAGAATGAGGTCATTGAGGTCAAAAATTTAAATCGTGACCCCGATGACCTCAATAAAGACCAGAAAGACCTCAAAGATGACCTTGAAACTCGATTGTCGGAATTGATTCGTAAAAAACCGGAACTGACTCATAAAGCATTAGGAGAAGCACTTGCAGTTTCGGCGGCAACGATTAAGCGTACACTTACAAAGATGCAGCGTGAAGGTAAAGTTATCCGGGAGGGTTCTAATCGAAAAGGCAAATGGATACTGACAGATAAAATGAAATAGGATAGATGGGATGAATGACACGACAAGAAGTATTTAACTGGTGCAGGAAGCAACACGGCATAGAACCAGAATATCTGTTTGATTGCATAATTACAATAGGTGAAGTTGCAAAATAAGCTTAAAGCCCGTGAGGGCATTAAATGGGAAAGTATGTTATCTGCTAACAATATACTGCAAAATAAAAATATTAACAGTTATAAAGTTTAATGTTGTAGTATTTATAGTCTATAAAAGCTACAAAAGTAGCTTGAAAAATATTCCATCTGCGTTATAATATAGATGATTACTAATGTAGACAAGAAAGGAAGTATTTAGTGAAGAAAGAAAATATTTATATTGTAGTATGGAAAATAATTCAGGGTATTGATACGGCAGAATCTTCATCGCACTATAACTGATGTTAACCAGATTTACAAAACATCAGAATTTGAAACATTTCACGGATGAATCCATCTGATCCGCCGTGCAACATTGATTATATCGTGTTAAAGGGCGATTGGAGCAGCGAAACCGTGTATAAATGGACCGATGAGGAGGCTGGCGTGTACCTGTCGGACCATTATCCGGTGTGCGCTGTGCTAAATTGACGATTTTGAAATTTCGAATAACTAAAAAATTATGCAGAAATCGGTAAAAAAATAGTTGCATTTTATCAATTTTTTCCCTATACTGGATATGTTTTGTGAATGGAATTTCGAAAGTTAAAGTTTTGAAGTTTGGAAGGAAAAAGAATGGGACAAAATGCATCAGGAATGTATATAGTTGATAGTGATTATAGGATTGTCAGCTTTAATAAAGTTGCAGAACAGATGTATCCGCAGCTAAAAGTGGGGGAGAAATGTTATCGGCGTCTCATGAAACAGGAGATACCGTGTGCGATGTGTCCGATTTATAATAAGGTAGAGGGACCGAAGACTTACATAGACCCTGTCCGTGGCATGTATGAGACGGTAAATGCAGTTGAGATGCCAATGCAGGATGGAACGGTAGGTCATGCAATTGTATTTGGAAATGCAATAGTAGACGAAAATTCCGTGAATGCACCGCTTCCGGAAGATGAAGAGGGCATGCGACTTGCAAGTATCATCAATGTGCTTGGAAGTGATTATAGCAGTATTTATTCTGTGAATCGTCAGACTCAGGAATTGCATTCTTATTTGAATAATTCGAATGCGGATGCGACGACAATGTTAAATGATACTGAATATATACCGGCAATCACGACTTATGTGGAAGAAAATGTTCTGCCACAGGATCAGTCAAAACTCGAATTTGTAATGGATTTTGATTCGTTGTGTGCACACTTAAAGCGTGTGCCGCAGTTTATGGTTCATTATCGCAGCAGAAGAAAAAAGGATGGAGAGGTACATTATACCTATCTGAAGTGCGCGCGAGTTGGAGATGCCGATTCCTTTGAGACGATTGTTCTGGCATTTGCAAATGAGGATGCTGATGTGAGACGAAATCAGCTGCAGGCGGTTGTTTCCTCAGGTGGTCTGGCAGCGAAGCGCCGTGTATTGATTGTTGAGGACGATGAGATCAATCGTGAGATCTTAGCTGATTTGCTTCATGATCAGTTTGACGTGCTCTGTGCGGAGGATGGCGCAGTTGGTTTAAAGATGTTAGAGGAGCATTATGCGGAACTGTCCGTGGTATTGCTTGACATGTTTATGCCGGTGTGCGACGGTTTCCAGTTCTTAGAGCGGGTAAAGAAAAATCCGTTGTTGGCATCTGTTCCGATCATTGTTATGACTGGAAGTGGCAGACAGGACGACGAGGCGAAATGCTTAGAGCTTGGTGCAGCAGACTTTGTTCCGAAGCCGTACAATCAGCGTGTTGTAAAGGCGCGAATCAACAGTGTAATCAAGCTAAAGGAGTCTGCGGAAGCATTAAATGCGATTGAGTACGATGATTTGACCGGACTGTACACAAAACCGGCATTTTATCATCATGCTAGTCTGCTGCTTCGCTATCAGCCAGAGAAGGATTATATGGTAGTCATGGCCGATATTAAGAACTTTAAGCTGATCAACAGTATTTACGGTTCTTGTGTTGGAGATGAAATCTTACAGTATCTTGCAAAAACCATCCGAGAAATGTTGACAGATGGTCTGGCAGCGCGCTACAGCGATGATCAGTTTGTGATTATGACATCCTTGCAGACACCGGGTACAGAAAAAGTATTGAAGAATGCGGCAAAGCATATTTCTGAAAATGCACCGATTTCTAATTTGCTCGTAAAGTATGGCGTGTATAAGGATTTTGACAAGAATCTTCCGATTACCGATATCTGTGACCGTGCAATCACGGCAATGAAGAGTATCCAGTTGAATTATGAGAAAAACATTGCCTATTACAATGACAAGCTTGGTCAGCAGCATATTCAGGAAGTCATGATGGAGAATGAGTTTGAGGACGCACTTCGTAAGGAAGAGTTTGAGGTGTGGTTCCAGCCAAAGTACAATGTAAAGACTGAGAAAATTGCAGGTGCAGAGGCATTGATTCGTTGGCGTAAGGCAGATGGCAGCATGGTATCACCGGGGCAGTTTATTCCACTGTTTGAGCGGGATGGCTTGATTACCAGACTGGATGAATATGTGTTTAAAAAGGTGTGTCAGGTGCAAAAAGAGCGACTTGAGGCTGGAAAACCATTTTTCCCGATCTCCATCAATCTTTCTCGTGCAAGTCTGCATCATGAGGGATTGGTCGAGAATTATACGCGTGTCGTTAAGGAGAGCGGTATTCCGATTGAGTGTGTGCCGATCGAGCTGACGGAATCAGTTGCGATGTATAGCATTCAGATTAAGGCACTGGTTGACGCACTGGTAAATTCTGGTTTTAAGCTTCATATGGACGATTTTGGTACGGGCTTCTCGTCATTGACAAGCTTAAATGTTCTGCCGTTTGATGTATTAAAATTGGATAAGAGTTTGATTGACTATATTGGAAATCAGAGTGGTGATCAGATTATCCAACATGTCATCGCGCTGGCACATGGCTTAAATATGGAAGTTGTGGCAGAGGGCGTTGAGCATAAGGAGCAGGCAGATTTCTTGCGCGAGATGAATTGTGATCTGATTCAGGGCTACTATTATTCCAGCCCGAAGCCATATGCGGTATTTGATCAGATGACGATGGATGAGCAGGAAAATAAATAATAGAATAAAAAAATAAAGCTATAAATTAATGGAATAAAAACAAGAAAACTCTGGAGCAACTTACACTCCAGAGTTTTTGTTTTCGCAAAATTACAGTTTCAAGAAATCATACTTCTATAAAATTAGTTCCTGCAAAATCATTGCAACTAGTTATGCATCACCCAGATTGCGAAGTGGCTTGTACTTCTTAATTAAGAAGTTTACGATCAGGTAGAAGATGATCATAGATACCGGAAGAATCATGAATCCAATATGATAGCCAATTTGGTCGATAATATTACCGAATAACAGGTTGAATGCGATATCAAATACCGTAGCGATACTGATAACCGTTCCAGTCGCGGTGGAAGCGATGGAGGACGGATAATACTGCTGAACGAACAATAAAAGGGTCGGGTACAAAATGGAGACAAACAGTCCGGAAATACCAACTAACATAAGAGTAGGCTTTCCGCAGAAGATACCAACTGCGTACAAAACGGTTCCGATTCCGCCGAAGATCTGAATGCTTCGTGATGGTCCCCACTTCTGAACGAGAGGAGCCATGACCAGTCGACCAACCATCATCGTACCGGAGAACATGGACAGATAAATGGATGCCTGACTGGAATCCATGTTGAACTGATCCTTACAGTAAAGAAGCAGCCAGTTTAATACACCGTGCTCGCCGATGAAATAGAAACCAAATACAAGAACAAGGAGCCACAGGATTGGGCTGTTCATCTGAACCTTCTCTTTTTTATCAGACCCCTTTGAAGGTGCTGCATTGGAATCCGCCTTTGAATCGGTAGAAACGTTGGCTGATTCAGGCTCTTTCTTTAAGACAACTGCCTTTTTTCCAGCAAACAAAAACAGAATCAAGCCGACAAGACCAAGTCCAAACAGTAACAGGTTCGTTCTCTGCCACCAAGAAAATCCAGTTGCTACCTGGCCAAGAATCATCTGGCTTCCGGTAGTTCCGATACCCTGTACAAAGAACAGCGTATTGACGATCAGTCCGGGTGCTGCAAAGTACATTGGGACAAACAGGTTAATCATGGTATTCATTAAAGTAGAAGCACCCATGGTAAAGAGCATTGTGACAAGCAATACATAGTAGTTATCGGTTGTCACGTAGACAAGCAGTGCTGCCATCCATACAAGCAGAATGCCCATCATAACCTTTTTCTTCTCAAAGCGGTCTGCAAGGCGGGTACCTGCCCACAAGAAAATCAGATTTCCGGCATAGCTCATGACAATAATCATTGAAATCTGCACGGATGTAAGTTCAAAGTGACTCTCAAAGATCGGTGAGAATACACCACGCAGGGCATCGTTGGCACCAAGACCGGCCATGACAATGCCGAAGGACAGATACATTAAAATCAGTCCAATCTTCTTTTTTTCCTTCATGTAAATCTCCATTCCGCCGCTCTTGCGGCATAAGTCTTTCAAGTCCAAAAACAAGCAAAAAATGCGTTGCTTTGGAGCACTGTCAGCAAGTATAGCACGATTCTTTCGGTCGGGCAACAGAAATAAAAAAGGTTTTTGCAAAAATTGACAAAAAAATTAAGATTTATCTTGACAAGAGAAATGGAGCGAACTAGAATAGCTACTGAGTTCTTTGTATAAATGATGAATATATGCATGAGATATGTATGTGTAAATGAATTATGCACAAATACACACACATATGAGAATCAATCCAACATGGCTCCTGCGTATCCACCAGTGAATGGAAAGCAAAGACAAAGAAAGAGGTAAGGTTATGAAGAAAACATATGCAAAGTTAATGGCAGCAGCCTTGGCAGCAACATCCATTTTGCCAGCAGTTCCAGCAGCAGCAGACGAGACAGCAGAAAGCAGCTTAACCGTTGCAGTAGGTTCCCAGTTCACCACATTTGACCCGGCATTAAACACCGAGACTGCAAACAACTACGTATTAAACCACATGTACGCAGGTATGTTCCGCAAGGATGCAGACGGCAACGTAAACAACGAGCTGTGCGAGAGCTACGAGGTTTCCGATGATGGCTTAACCTACACCTTCCACATTTTGCCAGATGCAAAGTGGAGCGATGGACAGCCACTTACCGCAAACGATTTTGTTTATTCTTATCTGAGAGCTCTTTCTTACGGCGCTGACAATGCTTGGGCAATCAATGATTTCGTAAACTTCATCGAGGGTGCAGAGGAGTATAGCACCGCTGCTCAGGAAGAGGGCGAGTCTTTCGACTGCACGACAGCAGATCACAGTTCTGTCGGCATTGAGGCAACCGATGACAATACATTGGTATTGAAGTTAAAGACACCATGTGCATATTTGACGGGTCTGATGTGTGCAAATGCATGGATTCCAGTTCGTGAGGATTTTGCACCACAGCATGACTCTTTATGGGCATTTGATGGCGGATATCCGACGAGTGGTGCATATACGCTGACGGAGTGCAATGAGACGGAGAAGGCTGTTCTGGATAAGAATGAGAATTATATCGATGCCGATAACGTGACCATGGACGAGATTACCTTCCTTTGCATGGCTGACAAGGATGCGCAGGCACTTGCTTATCAGACTGGTGAAATTGATGTTGCACTTGGAATTTCCACCGATACTGCGTTAAATTATGAGGGAACCGATGAACTGTGGCTGGTACCGAAGTCTTCCAACTACTATCTGGCAATCAACTCCGCAGAGAATGGTCCAGAGTGGGCAAAGAATGCAGACGTTCGTCGTGCACTGGCACTGGCAATCGACAAGGAGTCCTTAGTTGACGTTCTTGGCGGTGATAGCTTCTACCCAGTATTAAATGGTTTCGTTCCAGAGGGTATTGCAGGTGATACCGATTCCTTCCGTGCAGAGGGCGATGCAGATGGCTACACACTGACTTATGATCCAGATCAGGCAAAGGAGCTTCTTGCAGGAGCAGGCTACGATGAGAGTAATCCGCTTCACATTACCTACAAGTATTCCAACAATGGTATCCACGGTGATGTTGCAACGATGCTGCAGCAGATGTGGGAGGCAGTTGGTGTTGAGGTTGATTTCGAGTGCGTTGAGTCTGGTGTTTACTATGATCAGCTCGATCAGGGTGACTTTGAAATCTGTCGCTATGGTTACTCCGCAGAGGATAGCCCGATTCAGTTCCTTGAGATGTGGACGACAAGTATGCAGGTCGTTCCGGCAGTTAGTGATGAGAAGTTTGATCAGATGATCGCAGATGCACGTGAGATTTCCGATCGCTCCGAATATATTAAGGCACTGCACGAGGCAGAGGATTATCTGGTAGAGGAGAATGTATACGTCATTCCGCTGTTTAACTATAACGATCCAGCACTTGTTCAGAGCTATGTAGAGGGCGAGACATCGAACGCATCCTATCCGTATTTTGCTTATACAACAGTCAACGAATAATTCAGTTTCAGAAGAGTAATCAAATGAAATTCCAATGAAGGGGGATGAACGCGTGGCGCCATCCCTCTTCTTATGCGAAAATTGTTAGCATGAAGGTTTATATGAAGGTTTGTATAAAAGTTCAGATGAAAATTCGTATAAAGTTCATATAAAATTCGTATGAAAATAAAGAGAAAAGAAGGCAATGAAATGAATTCATTAAAACCGGTTTTAATCGAAGATTTGAATGCAATCAGCAGTCCGTCCGGTTTGCGTTACAGCCCGGATGAAAAGACGCTGGCCTTTACGCTGGTGCAGTCGGATAAAGAAAACAATACCTATAAGAGAAACCTCTGGGTCATGGAAGAAGACAAAGAGGCGATGCAGCTGACTTCTTCCGATAAGGAAGGTGGTTTCGTCTGGGACGATGACAATACCATTTTGTTTGAATCGAGCCGCGATGAGAAAAAAGATGAGAATGGTGAGGCTGAAACGGTATTTTATCGCATTAACATTCACGGCGGAGAGGCAAAAAAAGCATTTGCTGTTTCTAAGTCGGTATCCTTTTTTGAGAAGGTGACAGACGGCATTTACTGCATGGGCATCGAGGAAAATCGAAACGATCTGCCAGCAGATGCCGATGAGAAATTAAAAAAAGAAGAAAAAGATTACCATGTAATCGACGAAGTTCCGCTATGGGGTAATGGCCGCGGCTTTATCTCTGGCGTGCGCACCGGATTGTATCTGTACGAGGAGACAACAGGCAAGCTTGAAAAGCTGACTGCGCCGAACTTTGACACGGCATCGGTCTGTGTATCCGACGAACAGCTTCTGATCGTAGGAAAAGAGTGGAAGAATGTGATCGAGGAGACGGATTCACTGCTCCTATATAATATAGAAGAAAAGGAACTCACTACGTTAATCGGGCAGGGAAATCTGATGATTTCAAGAGCCGTTTTTGCAAATGGAACGATCATTTTGACTGCAACGGACATGAAACCATACGGTGATGGTCAGTATCACGACATCTATGAGTACGATGAGACTCAGAAAAAGCCGATAAAAAAGATTTCTGTTGAATATCTGCTTGGTGTGGATATCCTGACCGACTGCCATTATAGCGCAGGAGAGAGTTTTGTAGTAGCAAAGAATCAAACAAATACGGACAACGACACGATCTACGCGATTGCACAGCACGGCTACAAGGACAGCATCGTTTCCTATAACAATAGCACAGAAGCTACATCTGCAGGTGCGTTAAAGGAAGCGTATGCATTTAATGGTCTTGTCTGTGAACTGGCAGCAGCAAGCAACAAGCTTTCCTTTGCCGCAATGGAGGCAAATGGATGCTGCGAAATCTATACTTATAATTACGCAGATGGCACCGTCACAAAAAAGACTGCGTTTAACAACGAATATTTGTCTACCCATTTTGTATCAAAGGCAAAGCATTTGTCCTTTGTCAATACTGATGGCGTGACAATTGACGGCTGGGTACTCGAGCCAAAGGATTACGATCCAGAAAAGACTTATCCGGGTGTATTGGAAATTCACGGTGGTCCGAGATGCACCTACGGCGAAGTGTTCTTCCATGAAATGCAGACGTGGGCGTCCAAGGGCTGGTTTGTCTTCTTCTGTAATCCGAGAGGTTCCGAAGGCTATGGCGAGGAGTTTGCTGACTTAAGAGGAAAATACGGCACGATCGACTATCAGGATCTGATGGAATTTACCGATCATGTATTGGAAGCATACCCACAGATTGACAAGGCAAGAGTCGGCGCGGCCGGCGGTTCCTACGGCGGCTTTATGTGCAACTGGATTGAGGGCCATACCGACCGCTTTGCGGCACTGGCATCGCAGCGATCGGTCTCCAACTGGGTATCGGACTTTGGATGCAGTGAGATCGGTGTTACCTTTGATCAGAATGAAATTTTGGCGACACCGTGGACAAACATGGAGGCAATGTGGGGCTGCTCCCCGTTAAAATATGCCTGCAACGCGAAGACCCCGATTTTATTCATCCATTCAATGAATGATTACAACTGTACACTTGATCAGGGCATTCAGATGTTCACCGCAGTCAAGTTTTACGGTGTGCCAGCCAGAATGTGTCTCTTTGAGGGTGAGAATCACGGCTTGTCCAGACGAGGAAAGCCGCTTCACAGAATGCGCCGCTTAAAAGAGATGACCGATTGGTTTATTACGTATTTAAAATAAGAGATACGAGTAAAAACAGAACGTTACGAAGCGAAAAGTTAAGAAAAAGTTGAGAAACAAAAAGAACAAAAAGTTAAGAACTAGAAAGTAAGAAATAGAAAGTAAGAACTAGAAAGTAAGAAATAGAAAGGAAAAAACGGATGGCAAAGTATTTTGGCAAACGACTTGTAATCGGTTTTATCACATTATTTGCCCTCGCAACCATTACTTTCTTCCTGATGCATGCGATTCCGGGTTCTCCATTTGCAGGAGAGACGAGCAAGCTTCCGGCGAATGTAAAGGAAAAGTTAGTTGAGCAGTATGGTCTGGACAAGCCTGTCACCGAGCAGTATGCCCGCTATCTGCAAAATGCAGTAAAGGGCGATTTCGGAACTTCTTTAAACCGTAAGGGAAAGGCGGTATCGGATATTATCATGGCTGGTATCCCATATACCGCAAGCCTTGGATTGGCTGCGTTTTGTATCGCACTCGCAGTCGGAATTTTACTAGGAACGATCTCGGCATTTTCTAAGCACCAGTGGGTCAATAACACGGTTGCTTTTGTCGCGACGATCGGTGTCAGCGTGCCAAGCTTCCTGTTGGCACTTCTTATGATGATTCTCTTTGGTGTCGTGCTTCACTGCCTGCCAATCGTAGGCTTAAGCACTTGGAAGCATTACATTATGCCGGCAACCGCACTGGCATTGTCCCCAATCGCGATGATCTCCCGTCTGACAAAGACAAGTCTGACAGAGGTTATGAAGCAGGACTATATGGTGCTTGCAAGAAGCAAGGGAACCGGACAGGTAATGGTCATTATCCGTCACGCGTTGAAAAATGCACTCGTTCCGGTTGTCACTTATGCAGGACCACTGCTTGCAACACTTTTGACTGGTTCCTTCGTTGTGGAGACCTTGTTCTCTGTTCCGGGCATCGGCGCGGAGTTTGTCACCAGCGTAAGCAACCGTGACTACACGATGATTATGGCACTGACGATTTTCTACGGCGCATTTATCATTATCTGTAACATCATTACCGATTTGATTACGGCGATGATGGACCCGAGAATCCGCCTGAAATAAGCGCACAGAAAGGAGAATGAAAGTACTTATGGAAAAAACATTCTGTCAGGATATCGCACAGGATATCACAGATGACGAGTTTACGCGTCTTGATGACAGTGAAAAAGACTCCGAATTTGTAGCGGTGGAGAGCAAGACCTATTTTCAGGATGCCTGGGGTCGATTTAAGAAGAATAAGCTGGCGCTTGTCAGCCTCGTTTTTATGGCAGTTGTCATTTTATTTGCCATTTTTGCACCCATGTTTTCCCCGTACACCTACGACGGTCAGGATCTGACCTGTCGAAATGCACTGCCAAGTATGACACACTGGTTTGGAACCGACAAGTTTGGCCGTGATATTTTTGTCCGTATCATGTACGGTGCACGTATCTCTCTGTCCGTCGGCTTTGCCGCCGCACTCTTAAACTTAGTAATCGGTGTTACCTACGGTGCGATCTGCGGCTATTTTGGCGGAAAGGTCGATATGATTTTGATGCGTCTTGTCGATATCATTTATTCCGTGCCGACTCTTCTGTATGTTATTTTGATCATGTTGATCTTCGGATCGAACATCTTTTCTATGCTGCTTGCGATTGGAATCAGCAGCTGGGTCGGTATGGCGCGTCTGGTAAGAGGTCAGATTTTGACCTTAAAGGAGCAGGAGTATGCGCTGGCGGCTTATGTTATCGGTGCGAGCAAGAAGCGTATCATGTTCAAGCATTTGATTGTAAATTGCATGGGTCCGATCATTGTCAACACGACACTGATGGTTCCGAATGCCATTTTCACGGAGGCGTTCCTTGCATTCGTCGGCATCGGAATCAGCATTCCGCAGGCCAGCTGGGGAACCATGGCAAATGATGCCCGCTCCCTGATTCAGAGCCAGCCGATTCAGATCATCTGGCCGGTGCTTGCCATCTGTCTGACGATGCTGAGTTTGAATTTTATCGGCGATGGTTTAAGCGAAGCACTTGATCCAAAGAAGAAGTAAGGAGGCATCATGGAAGAGAAGAAAACAATATTGGATGTAAAACATCTGAAAGTAGAATTTGCTACCGATCAGGGAACCGTGCAGGCCGTTCGTGATGTCAGTTTTTCGGTAAAAGAAGGCGAGATCCTTGGTATCGTCGGTGAGTCTGGCTCAGGAAAGTCCGTTACGATGTATTCCGTTATGGGTCTTCTTGCACAAAACGGTTCCATCAGCGACGGTGATATCATATTTGACGGCGAGTCCATCGCAAGAAAGGATTTTTCGGACAACCGTTCCTATGAGAAGAAGATGCGTCAGATTCGCGGAAACACAATGGCGATGATTTTTCAGGATCCGATGACCTTTTTAAACCCAGTTCTGACAATTGGAAAACAGATTCGTGAGACGTTATTCAATCATAACCCGAAGATGACAAAGAAAGAGGCCAATGAGCGTGCCATCGAACTGATGCGTCAGGTTGGCATTCCAGCGCCAGAAAAGCGTATTCATCAGTATCCGTTTGAATTTTCTGGTGGTATGAGACAGCGTATTGTCATCGCAATCGCATTAGCCAATAAGCCCAAGCTCATCATTGCCGATGAGCCGACCACTGCGCTAGACGTTACGATTCAGGCACAGGTACTGGAGCTGATTCAGGAGATGAGTCGCCAGACCGGAGCCGCTGTTATCATGATTACCCATGACCTTGGCGTTGTGGCAAGTCTTTGCGACCGCATTAACATTATGTACGGCGGACGCATTGCCGAGACAGGAACCGATCGCGAAATTTTCTATGAGCCGAACCATCCGTATACAAAGGGTCTGTTAAATTGTATCAATAATCCGGAGGACGACGACAAAGAGTTAAGTCCAATTCCGGGTTCCCCGCCAGATTTATTAAAGCCGCCGGCAGGCTGCCCGTTTGTGGATCGCTGCAGCGAGGCCATGAAGCGTTGCAAGGCAAGAATGCCGCAGGATACGATATTTAGTGAGACACATAGAAGTGTCTGTTGGCTAAATGAGAAAAAACGCAGAGAGGAGACGCAGCATGGAAGCAAATGAGACACAGAATTCATTACAGAGTGACGCACAGAATAGTGCACAGATGAACAATGTGAGCGATACGCGCGATGTGATCGTTTCCGTAGAGCATCTGAAAACCTATTTTAATGCCGGAAAGACATGGGGCAAGAAGCAGGTCGTAAAGGCGGTTGACGATGTGTCCTTTCAGATTCACAAGGGCGAAACCTATGGTCTTGTAGGTGAGTCTGGCTGCGGAAAGTCTACGCTTGGCCGTACAATCGTAAAGATCAATCAGCCGACAGACGGAAAAATTCTGGTAAATGGAGAGGATATCACCCATCTTTCCGGTCAGAAGCTCAAGAAATTCCGTAAGGATATTCAGCTGATTTTCCAGGATCCGTATGCATCCTTAAACCCGCGAATGACGGTCGGCGAGATTATCCGTGAGCCAATGGTGATTCATCACATTTATCAGACAAGAAAAGAGCAGGACGACCGCGTGACCGAGCTGCTAAAGATCGTTGGCTTAAAGCCAGACCACGTGCGCCGTTATCCGCATGAGTTTTCCGGCGGACAGCGTCAGCGTATTTCCATCGCGAGAACACTTGCACTCAATCCACAGTTTATCGTCTGCGATGAGCCGATTTCTGCGCTGGACGTTTCCATTCAGGCACAGATCATCAACCTGTTAAAGAATATCCAGAAGGAACTTGGCATTGCATATCTGTTTATCGCGCACGATTTGAGCATGGTAAAGCATATTTCAGATCGCATCGGCGTTATGTATCTGGGTCATCTCGTGGAGGAAGGTGACAGCGCCGAGCTGTATGCAAACCCAATGCATCCGTATACGCAGGCGCTTTTGAGTGCAGTGCCGATTCCAGATCCGATTGTCGGAAAATCCAGAAAGCGTATCATGCTTGAGGGTGAGTTGCCAAGCCCGATCAATCCGCCATCTGGCTGTCCATTTCGCACCCGCTGTCCGTATGCGACCGAGAAGTGCGCAAATGAGATGCCGAAGATGAAAGAGGTTAACGGACGCAAGGTGGCATGCCATAAAGTGGCGGATGAATACGGCGTGTGATAGGAGGAAAAAGATGCAGATTCCATATGAAGAAGAGCTGTGTGCGCTTGCAGACGCAGTATGGGAGACCCCGGAACCGGGATTTCGTGAGTACAAGAGCAGCGCGGCACATGTTGAGTTTTTAAAAAAGCATGGTTTTGAAGTAAAGACCGATGTCGCAAAGACCGGCACCGGTTATGAGGCAAGCTGGGGAAGCGGTCATCCGGTAATTGCCTTTTTGGGCGAGTTTGATGCACTCTATGGCATGAACCAGAAGGCAGACTGCCCGGAGTATCACCCAGAAGATCAGGATGGCATGGGACAGGGCTGCGGTCATCATATGCTTGGCGTGGGTGCCATCGCAGCAGGAATGGCATACCGTGAAGTCTTAAAGGCAAACGGCGGCAGCGGAATGGTAAAGATTTTTGGCTGCCCAGGCGAGGAGAGCGGTTCTGGGAAGGCTTATATGGCACGTGACGGCATATTTGACGATTGTGACATTGCACTGACTTGGCATCCGGCGAATTTTCATATGGTATGCACCGGAAGCAGCCAGAGCTGTATTCAGGCATGCTTTCGTTTTCACGGTGTATCCTCCCATGCGGCAGGAGCACCGCACCTTGGAAGAAGTGCGCTCGATGCGGTTGAGTTGATGGATGTCGGCGTAAACTACATGCGTGAACACATGGAGGACAGCGACCGCGTTCACTATGCCATCACCAACACTGGAGGAAAATCACCGAACGTCGTTCAGGCAGAGGCAGAGGTGCGCTATTTGATTCGTTCTGCGACAAATCCAAAGTGCAAGAGGTTATATGAGCGCGTCATTCGCATCGCGCAGGGCGCGGCGCTGATGACCGATACCAAACTCGAAGTCCTGTTTGATGAGGGTCTAAGCAATACCGTTCCGAACTTTGCACTCGAAGATGTTATCGCAAAGGCATTTCAGACCGTTGGTACTCCTGCCTATACCGCGGAGGAGCGTGCCTATGCAAAACAGTTTAAGGACAGCTTCCCGGTAGAAGATCAGTTAAGCGATATCCCATTTGGTATTGCCGATCTGATGAAGCTTCGTGAGAACATCAAAACTTCTGAAATTTGTGATTATGTGGTTGAGACCTTCCACACCGATCACTGCGAGATGGGAAGCACCGATGTCGGCGATGTTAGCTGGGTGATTCCGACTGCTACTGTCAATACGGCCTGCTTTAGCTATGGTGCAGGCGCACACAGCTGGCAGTGGACCGCACAGGGCAAGTCAGCTATTGCTCACAAGGGAATGTTGTTTGCAGCAGAAGTTATGGCAGAAAGCGCAAAGACACTTTTGGAGCATCCAGAGGAAATCAAAAAGGCGTGGGATGAATTTGAGAAACGTCTTGATGGTGAGAAATATGAGTGCTTGATTCCGAAGGAAATTGCACCGCACGTTATTGAGTAATCAAATTTTGAATTAAACAAAACGATTTCGATTTAGAGGGTATGAGAAAAAACGTCTCATATCCTCTTTCTGCTGTTAGCAACTGCGATAACCAGAATCAGCGGTGAGACGAGTTGCTTTTACTGAGGCAATTGTCTGCTGCGCAGCCGGGAACGTGTGGGAGCGGACTTACGCAGTAACTGAGACAAAAAGGTGCGTAGAAGGTGCTGCGGGAACAAGTGACGCCGACAAAACAATCGTCGAGCCGCGTCCGGGAAAAAGTAGTGAAGAGAAATTCCATGAAAAAAAGAGCTCCGTGAATTGAAATTAAAATAGAAAGTAGTACTTGACAATGAAATTGAAAATGGTTATAATTCTAACTGTTTGAATTCTAATTATCTACAACCACATGGAGGAAGCCGCATGGAGGAATCATTGCATTATCTGATCATGGCAAATCAGGCGCTTGTTCAAAAGGCACTGTTGGAACGATTGCGACCGGTCGGTCTTACGATTGGTCAGCCTAAGGTGCTAGACTACCTGAAGGATCACGATGGAGACAGCCAGAAAGAGATCGCCCGGGGATGCCATTTAGAGGCGGGGTCGCTCACCTCGATTTTAAATCGGATGGAGGAAAAAGGCCTGATCGAACGCCGCATGTTAAATGGAAACAGACGAACGTCTCACGTTTTCTTAACAGAAGAGGGCAGGGAAAAACAACAGCTGGTGGAAGCGACATTTTCACGAATTGAACAGCAGGCTTTAATGGACATTTCTGATGAGGAGTTTGCCGCATTTATGGCCGTTTATCAGAAAATTTATCGAAATCTGCTGGATAAATGTGAATGGGACTGCGAAGAGCAGAGCACAGAAGAAACGTAAGTCGAATAAGAGCGTCATAGTAAGAAAAATATCGAAAAATAGTAGTAAAAACATGGCAAGAAAGCCAATGATGAAATACGAATGAAACGAATAAAAAATTAGGGAGAAAGCAAAAAAATGAGTCAAAACAAGATCAAAAGATACCTTTTATTTTTCGTAGGATTATTTGTAAATGCACTGGGCGTCAGCCTGATCACAAAGGCAAGCCTCGGCACGTCGCCGATTTCCTCTATCCCATATGTACTGAGCTTAAATTTCCCATTCACGCTGGGAAATTTTACAATCTTTTTCAGCATATTTCTGATTGTGCTGCAGATCTTAATTCTTCGCAAAAATTTCAAGATTGAAAATATTTTACAGATTCCGGTGTCAATTGCATTCGGCTATTTCATTGACCTGACTATGTATTTGTTCTTCTGGGTCAATCCGGAAAACTACGTTGTAAAGGTATTTGCGCTGTTAGTTGGCTGTGCCGTTCTTGGCTTTGGCGTGTATCTGGAGGTCGTAGCCGATGTCGTTATGCTTCCGGGCGAGTCCTTTGTCCGCGCAATTGTTCAGACTTGGAACACCAACTTTGGTACAACTAAGATTTGCTTTGACACCTCTATGGCTGTCATTGCAGCAGCACTCTCATTTGTCTTTTCAGGCTCTCTTAACGGTGTTCGAGAGGGAACCATCATCGCCGCATTATTAGTCGGTTTTATCGCCAGATTACTGGGACAGAAATTAAAATTCACCATGACAGAAGAAGGAGAAGCAGCATGAATCGAAAATTTCCAAATCTTTGCAAGCCGATCACACTCGGCAGAGTAACCTTTAAAAATAGAATGTTTTCTGCGCCGATGGGCGGAACCGATATCACAAACGATGGCTGTATCGGACCAAAGTCCACTGCATTTTATGAACTGCGCGCAAAGGGCGGAGCCGGAGCCGTGACCGTGTCCGAGTGCATGGTACATCCAAAGACAGACGGAAGCCATGCCTACCATCTGGATCCCTCCATCTTAAATTCCCTTGCAGCGGCAACCTACACGGCAGATGCAATCAGCCGCCATGGCTGCGTTCCTTCGATTGAGTTGTCCCATTCGGGCATGTATGCGGGAACCTACATGACCGACAAGACAAAGCAAAAGGAAATGTGCCAGTGGGGACCATCTGCCTGTACCAGACCGGACAGCGTGCAGGTGCGTGAACTGACGCAGGAAATGATTGATGACATTGTGGCAGCCTATGGAAAGACAGCGGCGATGGCAAAGCGCGCCGGTTTTGAGATGATTATGATTCACGGCGGTCATGGCTGGCTGATCAATCAGTTTTTGTCCCCAATGTTTAATCATCGAACCGATCACTACGGCGGCTCAATTGAGAATCGCTGTCGTTTTGCGATTGAGGTATTGCAGTCGGTTCGTCAGGCAGTTGGCCCGTTCTTCCCGATTGAATTTCGTATGAGTGGCTCCGAGTTTGTCGAGGAGGGCTACGATCTTGAGGGAGGAATTGCGATTGCAAAGCAGATTGAATCCTATGTCGATTTGCTTCATGTATCGGCAGGAACCTATCAGAGAACCTTTGGCGATACGCATCCGTCCATGTTTAAGGAGCACGGTTGTAACGTATATCTGGCAGCAGAGATCAAAAAGCATGTCAGCGTCCCAGTGGCAACGATTGGCGGCTTAAACGACCCGGCACAGATGGAAGAGATCATTGCCTCCGGAAAGGCCGATGTGGTTGAGATGGCAAGAGCACTTTTGGCAGACCCGTATCTTCCACAGAAGATAATGGAAAACAGAGATGATCAGATCGTCCGCTGCTTACGCTGCTTCACCTGTATGGCAGAGCGTGCGGCAACTTCCACAAGAAGATGTACGGTAAATCCGCTCATCGGACGCGAAATGGAGGGCGATGTGATTTACCCGGCACCGGTAAAGAAAAAGGTGCTGATCGCAGGAGGCGGCCCGGGTGGACTGTATGCGGCATACACGGCGGCAAAGCGCGGTCACGAAGTCATTCTTTGCGAAAAGGAAGCAGCGCTTGGCGGTATTCTTCGCAGCGAGCAGGCAATTCCATTTAAATATGAAATGTATCAGCTGACTGAAGTGTATGAAAAGATGGCAAGAGAGGCCGGTGCGCAGATTCGGTTAAATACCGAAGTGACAAAGGAATATGCCGAAAAAGAGGCACCGGATGCGCTAATTATCGCAGTAGGCTCTCGCCCGCTCATTCCGCCGATCAAGGGAATTGAAGGAGAAAATGTAATCGTTGTAAACGAGTATTACAAAAAGAAGGAGCAGTGCAAGGATACCGCTGTTGTCTTCGGAGGTGGTCTGGCGGGCTGCGAGTGTGCAATTCATCTGGGCATGGAAGGCAAGAAAGTCGAACTTGTTGAGATGCGCGATCAGTTGGCACCAGATGCCAATGTGAGACATCGTCCGCTGCTGCTAAAGGAAATCGAGAAATATGTGACCGTACACACCGGACTTCGTGGAATTGAGGTTACAAAGGAAGGCGTTCGCTGTGTGAATGCAGATGGAAACGAAGTACTCGTTCCGGGCGAGACCGTAATCTGTGCATTGGGTCAGCGTTCCAGAACCGATGTTGTGGAAGCACTGCGCGACTGCGCACCATATGTATCCGTAATTGGCGATGCACAGAAGGTATCGACGATCACAAATGCAGTATACAGAGGATACCATACAGCGTTGGATCTATAAGGTGTGAAACGGAAATTTTTCTGTAAAAAACGCTGCAATTTCTTTTGAAAAACGATTTTCTGGGGCAGGACAAGAAAATGAAAGAGAATCAATATTTTTTTAATAAGCTGTCCAAGCTGATGCAGACCGGCATTTTTTATGGACTCGGTAAAGGGATGACCGAAGGAGCGGTATTTAGAGGAGTTGTTCGCAAAATAAATTGTAACTATTCAGAGTCATGCGAAATTGAGGTGTGGCTCTGAGTAGTTATTTTTAAATTCGATTGACGGGAGCGTCAGGAAGGGCTAAGATAGATTCAGATCAATTATTGGAGGTGATTTCAATGAGTGAGAAAATCTATTTTGAGCCGACCTTGGAGCTCCCGAATCCTTTTTATAAGGCAGATGGAAGCATCATGAGTACCAAGGAAGAGTGGGAAGAAAAGCGAAAGACGTATCTTGAACTGCTTAGCGAAATGTACTACGGAAAAATGCCGGGACGTCCACAAACACTGACGGCAACCGAGCTGTCAAGCAACATCGTCTGTCAGAATACTGTGTGTCATACCATAGTTCGCTTGTGCGCGCAGGGAGAACAGGCACCGGTTTTATTTAATGTACATGTCTATCGTCTTTTGACAGCTGATGAGACAAAGACAAAACAGGCAAATACAGCGGACGAGGCAAAAACTAAGTTAATTTCAGAGGAAAAGTTAATTCCCGTTGTAATTCCGGCGGCAGATACACTGCCAGAAGAAATCATTCGTATGGCAACTGTACAGGGCTTTGAAATTTGCAGCTTTGAGATTGCAGAGGCGGCACCCGATGACAAAGAAAAAATATGGGAAGGCGGCTGTGCAAAGGCGTACCCGGGCTACACGTGGAGAGCGCTTGCAATGTGGGCATGGCTTCAAAGCCGTGTCATCGACTGGCTGGAAACACAAGAAAATGTAGATGTGACCAAAACTGTTGTGACTGGTCATTCGCGTATGGGAAAGGCTGCACTTTGCTGTGGCATTTACGATGAGCGCGCGGCTGTTGTTGCACCGGCAGGCTCTGGCTGCGGTGGTATGGCAAGTATGCGTTTAAGCGGCTGCCGTCTTGGCGAAAATATTGGCCTTTCCGAGCGTATCGGTGTGATGTTAAACAAAGAGCGTTTCCCATACTGGCTGATGGAAAATATGGCAGACTATGGCACACCGGACGGAAAGACACGTTTTCGCGAAAATGAGATTCCATTTGACGCAAACATCCTCGGGGCATGTGTTGCTCCGAGACGACTGATTCTGGTGGAAGGTCTTGACGATGACTGGATCAATCCGTTTGGCACACAGGTGTCATGGCTGGCAGCATCCGAGGTATTTGAGTTTCTCGGTGTCAAAGAGCGCAGTGCGATTCATTATCGCGAGGGCGGTCATGCCTACACCAAGCAGGACTGGAGCGTTGTCCTTAACTTTACCAAGGTACAGCTGTGCGGCAAGGAAAAGACGACTGGATATAAGTCAATGAGAGAAAATGAGAATAAGGCTGGATATTCATGGCGATGTCCGAAGCGAACAGCCGACTGATAATCAATAACTGATAAAAATTGATAATAAGTTGAGAAAAAATTGATGACTAATAGGAGATTGAGATAATATGAAAGTATTATTATTAAATGGAAGTTCCAATTTAAAGGGATGCACATATACAGCACTCGAGGAGATTGCAAAGACATTGCAGGAAGAGGGCATTGACACGGAAATTTTCCAGTTAGGTGCTGATTCGCTTCGCGACTGCATTGGCTGCGGCGGATGTCGCAAGGGAAATGGCTGTGTGTTCCGCGATGACCGTGTAAACGAGTTTGTAGAGAAGGCAAAAGAGGCAGACGGATTTGTATTTGGAACGCCAGTTTATTATGCACACCCAAGCGGCCGTATTATGTCCTTCTTAGACCGCGCCTTCTACAGCGGCGGTGCAGCATTTCGCTTCAAGCCTGGTATGGCAGTTGCTTCCGCAAGAAGAGCCGGTACTACCGCATCCCTCGATGCTGTCAACAAGTACTTTGGCATCAATCAGATGCCGACTGTGGGTTCCACCTACTGGAATATGGTTCATGGAAATCGTCCGGAGGAGGTACGCCAGGATTTAGAGGGCTTACAGACCATGCGCAATGCAGCAAAATGCATGGCATGGATGTTAAAATGTTTTGAGGCCGGAAAGGCACAGGGAATTGCATTTCCAGATACCAAAAAGGAAGTTTCCACGAACTTTATCCGTTAATCGAAATGAAGTGTAGAATTGTATTTCTGCATTTTTTATTTTATAATTTCTGCATTTTTTATTTTATAATTTCTGTATTTTTATGATTGTAGAAAGGGTGATTTGCGATGCCAGCATTTTATGCACATTATAAGTTTGGACAGATGGTAAAAGAACAGCTGCCCGCGAAATATCAAAGATTATTGGAGGATTATCAGGATTTATATGAGATCGGTCTGCACGGACCAGATATCTTATTTTTCTATCATCCGATCATCCGGCATCCGATCACCCAGATCGGAGTGGTCATTCACCATGAGACGGGGCGTGTGTTCTTTGAACATGCGCTGACACAGATGCATCGCTCAGCGGCAGAGGGCGATAAGATGCAAAAGGCACTGTGGGCATATGCGCTCGGTGTCGTGTGTCATTTTGCACTCGATGCATCGTGTCATACCTATATCAACCGCTTTGAAAAGACGAGGCGCATCTCACATCATGAGATCGAGAAAGAATTTGAAAAATATCTGATGAAAAAAGATGGTTTAGACCCGTTTAACTGGGATTTCCGACAGGCTTTATCCACAAATTTGCGCTGGGCAAAACCGATTGCCCTGTTTTATGGTTTGCAGCCAGTTCAAATTCATCAATCCATCAAAGGCTTTCTATGGTTTTCGCGCTTGTTTTTCACAACAAGCAAGGCAAAACGGCGTGTGATCTTTGTTGGAATGCGAATTGCGCGCGTCTACGGCGAGATTCGAGGCTTTTTTGCCAATGAAAAAGACAATCTGAGATGCCGCCACAGTAATGAACAGCTTGAAATTCGCATGAAACAAAGTGTTAAGGATGCTGTAAAAATGGCGGATGAGCTCGAAAAGGCATATCGCGGCGAAGCCCGCCTTGGGAAGCTCTTTGACCAGACCTTTTCCGGAAAGGAAGCCTGAAGTGGTAGTTCACGGTTCATAACCTGGATTAGCGGTGAGACGAGCCATAGTTTAAAACTATGGCAAACAAAGAATTAAGGTATTATACAAATATCGAAAAATCCTGTATGATAACGCTATCAACCAAGAGGGTCATACAGGAGGAAATTATTATGAAAACACCATTTCGTTACGATTTTGTAGGAAGCTTTTTACGTCCACTTTCTTTAAAGGAGGCAAGAAAGCAGTTTGAGGCAGGTACAATCTCCAAGGAAGAACTGACAAAGGTAGAGAACGCTTGCATCGAAGATCTGATTGCAAAGCAGAAAGCAGCTGGCTATCATGTCATCACCGATGGCGAGTTCCGCCGTGCAACCTGGCATCTGGACTTCATGTGGGAGTTTGAGGGCGTAGGTCATTCCAAGACAGAGACTGGCCTTCCATTCCACGGTGAGGCTGCGATGATTGACGACACTTACCTGACTGGAAAGGTTTCTTATAAGAGTGGTCATGCATTCGTTCAGCACTTTGCATTTGTAAAGCAGTTCGAGGATGAGAACACCGTAGCAAAGCTGACCATTCCGGCACCGGCACAGTTCTTAGAGCAGATGATTATGCCATTTGCATGGGAGAATACCTCAAAGTATTACGAGACACCAGAGCAGGTAGCAGAAGATATCGCACAGGGCTATCGTGCATTCATTCAGGAAGTATACGCAGCAGGTTGCCGTAATCTTCAGCTCGATGACTGCTCTTGGGGTATGGTTGTCGATCCGAATGCACCGGCACTGTTTGGTACCACAAAGGCAGGTCTTGAGAACATCAAAAAGCAGCTTCTTGAGATTAACAACAAGGCAATCGAGGGTGCACCGGCTGACCTTATCATCAACACGCATGTGTGCAGAGGAAACTTCCATTCCACCTATGCAAGCAGTGGTGCTTACGACAGCGTAGCAGAGACACTTTTTGCAAAGGAAAATGTAAATGCCTATTATCTGGAGTTTGATGATGCGCGTTCCGGTGGATTTGAGTGCTTAAAGGCAGTATCCGGTGACAAGAAGGTCGTACTCGGCCTGATCACAACAAAGTCTCCGAAGCTTGAGGACAAGCAGGCTGTGATCGCACGTATCCATGAGGCAGCAAAGTATGTACCGCTTGATCGTCTGTATTTAAGCCCACAGTGCGGATTTGCATCCTGTGAGATTGGCAATAAGCTGACTGAAAAGCAGCAGTGGGCAAAGCTTGCACTCGTAAAGGAGATTGCTGAGGAAGTTTGGGGAAAATAATTTTGTTTTCTGCCTGTTGCTGAATCATTTTATCAGATATATTTTATCAGATATGGTGTTTTCCTTTATATGGAGGAGCCATGACATTACAACAGCTGCAATATGCCGTCACCGTTGCTTCTGTGGGAACAATCACAGAGGCGGCTGAACGGCTCTATATCACACAGCCGAGTCTGACAACTGCAATTCGAGAGTTGGAAAAAGAGATGAATCTGACGATTTTTATCCGCTCCAACAGAGGTGTGGCAGTATCCAAGGAGGGCGAAGTTTTTCTTGGATATGCCAGACAGATTTTAGAGCAGACCGAATTGTTGAAAGAAAAGTATACGAATGAGCGTCAGTGGGGGCGAAATTTCTGTGTCTCCACGCAGCATTATTCATTTGCGGTAAATGCATTTGTTGAGCTTATCAAAAAATATGCGGGTGAAGAATACGACTTTAATCTTCGCGAGACGCAAACCTACGAGATCATTGAGGATGTGGCACTCATGAAAAGTGAGCTGGGCATCCTGTATCTGGATGAGGAAAATCAGAGTGTGATCACAAAGACGCTTCGCGAAAAGGAGTTGATTTTCACTCCGCTTTTTGATGCCAAGCCGCATGTCTTTATCAGCAGCACACATCCACTTTCCACCAAGGCATGTGTGGACTGGGAGGATCTTGCGCCGTATCCGTATCTTTCCTTTGAGCAGGGCGAACATAATTCCTTTTATTACGCGGAGGAGCGTTACAGTCGCGTCTTACGAAAAAAGAATATTCGTGTGCGCGACCGTGCGACGCTGTTTAATCTGTTGATTGGATTGAATGGGTACACGGTTTGTAGTGGTGTGATTGATGAAAACTTAAATGGAAAAAACATCATCGCCGTGCCGTTAAAGGAACAGGGATTGATGCAGATTGGCTATATCCGCCACAAGAAAGCCGTGCTGGGAAAGCTGGCAGAGGCTTACATTGAGGCGCTTAAGCAATATGGAAATCAGCAACAGAGTGTCGATGTCGAATAGGCATTGAGAAAGGCAGGAAAAAGAATATCATGAATAACTTTAATTATTATGCACCGACAAAGGTTGTATTTGGAAAAGATGCCGAGAAGGAGACCGGACGTCTCGTAAAAGAGCAGGGCGCGACAAGCGTATTGGTTCATTTCGGCGGAAAGAGTGCAATCGCTTCTGGCTTAATTGACCGCGTGTGCCAGTCACTGGCAAAGGAAGGCATTGCCTACGAGACACTTGGCGGTGTTGTTCCAAATCCGCGTCTGTCGAAGGTACGAGAGGGCATTGCGCTGTGCAAGGAAAAGAAGTGTGTGAGCTTGGCATCCACGCAACCGAGGGGCAGATCAAAACGGTCTGCCTTATTTTATTGGATTGCGATAAATCGTAATGTTAATGTTATTGCTCACGGGACACTTATTTGTTGAAAAGTTTTCAGCTACCTGTCACATAACAGACAAGATTTTACCACATAGCCGAGTATAATAAGAGCCATAAGAACAAAAGAGATGCAAACAAAGCGAAAGCAAAGCAGGTGAGAACAAAGCACAGGCAATGCAATCGCAGATAATAAAATTTGCAGCAGTTCTTAATCAAAATAAACTGAAAAGTGAGGTAATGAATGATGAGAAAAAGAAGAATATTTGCATATGAACTGATGGCTTGCTCCTTAATGATGACAGGAATTCCTGCTTACGCATCAACGACAACAAATGAAACCAAACAGGAGGCACAGAGCACAAATGAACAACCGCCAGAAAAACCAGATGGAGAAGCACCTTCCGGATCCGATAGTCAGCAGGGCGAAAAGCCAGACGGTGAGCCGCCGGAAAAGCCAGACGGAGAGAAGCCAGACGGTCAGCCGGGCGGTGGACAGGGAGGTCCTGGCGGATCTTCTTCCGGCGTGGACAGCTACGATGCGGTAACCGAGTATACAGAGGATACCGAGACCGATGGTGAGAGCTATACCTCCACAGGAACGGATGAGAATGCAGTACTTGTTTCAAACGGTGCAACCGTAACCTTAAAGAACAGCACAATCGACCGCACTTCTGAGGACAGTACCGGCGGTGACAATTCCAGCTTCTACGGTGTCGGTGCAGCACTTTTGACAACCGATGGAACCACTTACATTGACAATGCAACGATCACAACCGATGCAAAGGGCGGTGCAGGTGCATTTGCTTACGGCGATGGAACTGTTTATATCGCAGATTCTACCATCACCACAAAGCAGGATACTTCAGGCGGTCTTCACGCAGCAGGCGGCGGAACACTTTACGCATGGAATGTAACGGCAGAGACGGACGGCGAATCCTCAGCGGCAATTCGCAGTGACCGTGGCGGCGGAACAATGGTAGTAGATGGCGGAAGCTATACTAGCAACGGAACCGGTTCTCCGGCTGTTTATTGCACCGCAAATATCGCGGTAAACGATGCGACACTTACCGCAAATGGTTCTGAGGCCGTTTGCATCGAGGGTTTAAATTCTCTTCATCTGTTTGACTGCGACATTACCGGAAACATGCAGGATCTGGATCAGAATGACACGACCTGGACCTTCATTGTTTACCAGAGTATGTCTGGTGATTCTGAGATTGGAAACAGCACGATGCAGCTCATTGGCGGAAACGTTACCTCTGAAAATGGCGGTCTGATTTATACTACGAATACTGAGTGCGATATTCTTCTTTCTGATGTTGATATTGCTTATGCAGATGACAGTGAATTCTTCTTAAGATGCACTGGAAATGACAATGCACGTGGCTGGGGTTCAAGTGGCTCAAATGGTTCCGATTGCACCTTCACAGCTGAGAGTCAGGACATGGAAGGCGATGTGATTTGGGACAGCATCAGTGATCTGGATTTCTATATGACTGATGGAAGTACACTGACAGGTGCCATTGTCGATGATGAAAGCTATGCAGGAGAAGGCGGCGATGGCTATTGCAATCTGTATCTGAGCGAGGATTCCACTTGGGTCGTAGACGGTGACAGCACACTGACAAATCTCTACAGTGAGGGAACCATCACTGATGCAGACGGAAACACCGTTTCGGTAGTGGGAACCGATGGAACTGTCTATGTAGAAGGTACAAGTGAGTATACCATTACTGTTGTAAGTTACGAGGAGACGGCTGATTTGTCTGGTGCCTCCGAGACAGCAGCGTGGGTTGACTATGAGGTTGAAAGACCGGAGGAACTCGGTGGTTCTGAGACGGAATCCGAGTCTGAGTCTTCTGACACAGATACCGAGGCAGATGCAAGCGAAGCGGAGTCTACATCAGAGGCAGAGAGCAGCGCAAAATAAATGACACAACAGGCAAAGTAAGACAATAGGCCAAGTAAGACAATAAGCCAAGTAAGATAATACAATAATTAACCGAACATTTTTTTACAGGCATATCATTCCTTTTTCATGCGGGGGTGATGTGCCTGTTTTTTTGCCCGCTGCAGGGCAAGAAAACGAAAAAAAACGGATTATCTAAAAAAATTATGATTTACGGTTGAAGGTCCGATGCAGTATAGTAAAGGCAGAAAGCAAACTTCTTGTTTCAAAGCAAGCAAAACGGAAACAGGAAACAGATGAAAATATGAAAGCGAAAATAAAAAAGAAAAGGAGAAGACATGGAACAGACAATTTATACCGTTCATAACGGAGCTTTCTGCACGGAACAGGCGAGCAAACGATTTAACCGAGCCTTGTATGGAAAATATTATGAGGGAGAAGGAAGCAGAATACGTATTTTATCGGGTGAACTTCCAGAGTTTTTGCTGCTGCATAAAAAAGACAGAGGCCGTCTATTTTTTCGAGTTCAAGAGGGAGTGGGGACAAAGCTGTTGTCGCAAGCTTCTTCAATTAAGATGAGCTATTATCAGGGAAGAACAGTTCAGACAATTCAGGATGAAGCACTTGGTGATGGAACTTTATTAGTTGAGACGGTGCCGGATTTGAATCTACATGGTGCCATCATAAAAGTAGAATGGACAGGACCGAATCCGTTGCCATTGTATGCAATTACAGGCTGTGCTTCCATGAGAGAGTCGCCGAGAGGACTTGACCCGGGCTACTACAATCAGGATGCAGAGGGAATTTGCTATCAGGCGAAAGATGCAAAAGAAAATGAATTTTCGTTTGGAACACACAGCATACGTCTCGCAAACAAAAACGAAAGCGATCGCTATGCAGCATGGCTGATTTGCGAAGATGCAGAGCAGATTGGACTGTGCAGTGCAGAGGAAGAGGGCAATCCGCTTGACTGTGAAAAAATGAAAGCGAATGAAGAAAAGGATGAAATGCTTGCATATATGAAGATTATATGTAAGCCACATCAGATAGTATGGCTTCGTTTTGTATGTGAACGGGAAATTGACGAGGAAAATGCGCTGCAAATGATTTCTGATGCATTTGAAGCAGCAACAGCGCATTATCAGCATATTAGCATGGATACCAATATTCAAACACCGTCTGAAGTATTAAATGGTGTGCTGCAGGCGGCATCACTTGTGTTGGAAGGCTGCTGGCAGGAAGCGGTGTTTGCACATGGCGCATGGGCGTGGGATATTCCGATCATGGGATGGCGAAGCATGTACGGTCCAGGAATCCTTGGCATGGAGGAGCGTGTTTGGAAGGAAGCTGAATTGTTTACTGGACTTCAGCTTGATGAAAATGGCAATTGTGTAGATCCTGAGATGGAAAAATGGGTTATGGAAAATCCAAATTTTCCAGAAGGCGATGCATATTTTGATGGTCAGAATCGAGCTGGAAAAAAGAAACAGGGAACTGGCGGTGGTGTGGCCGATGAAAAATGGGGACTTGCCAGACAGGCGAAAGAAAGTATTTTTGTAAGCGAAGGAATGATGCCATTTATGCCAAAGGCAGCAAGAGTTCCTATGTATGACATGCAGGAAGTTTTTATTGATGAGATCTTGTATATGATTGAGCATACAGGAGATAAAAAACGAGCAAAACAGTTTTTTGATGCCGTAACGCGTCATCTGGACTGGGAAGAACGATGTTTTGATCACGATAAAAATGGTTTATACGAAAATTTTGCTAACTTTTGGGCGAGTGATGCTGTTTTTTCCTCTGGAGGAGCAGGTGCAATCGCCACAGCCTATAACTATCGAGCGAATCGCTGCATGGAGCAGTTGGCCAAACGATTGGGAAAGGATTCACAGACCTTTCAGGAAAAAGCAGAGCAAATTCAAAAAGCATTTTTCGCAACATTATGGAAAGAAAAAGAAGGCGCTGTTGTTGAATGGAAAGATCGCATGGGAGAGCAGCTAGAGCATATGGCGGTGAGTGTTCCGACTCTTGTACATGTGGCAGAGTCCGGTCTGTTGTCCCAGACGCAGATTCGTAGAATGTTGGAAAATGCCGAGAGTCAGTTGGAGAGAAGTAACGTATCAGGTGGTGTTCTTATATGGAATACAAATTGGACCCCTTATACATGGAGTGTGCGTGATGTGGATTTTGCCGATCTGTTTCATCTGGCACTCACATATTTCCAGAATGGATTACCGGAAAAAGGATTACAAGTATTGACTGGTGCAGCCACTCAGTCCTCCTGCAATATGGTTTCCCCGGGAACATTTATGACAGTATTGGATGGAAAGGGTTCTGATTTTGCCGATACGGCGAGTATGTATGTGCGTTGTGTTTATGAGGGACTGTTTGGAATTCGCCATCATTTAGAAGAGGAAAGAGAAGTGAATCGAATTGATCTTGCACCTCATTTTCCAGATGGTTGGGAGACTGCGTCCATTCAGGCTCACGATGTTTCGTATTCATGGAAGAGGCAGGAAAAAGAAGAACAGCTTCAGATTCGTGTATCAAAAGCTGCAAGTATACGAGTTTCGGTACGAAAGAACTTTGAAAAGATACAAAATATTTGGATGGTTGATAAAACAGACTCAGACAAAAGCCTGAATCAGAGTTCAAACTCGAACTCAAAACAAAGCATTGCATGGACAATCGAGTGGCTGTGTGATACGCCATATATTGTAATCGAAATTCCAAATGAATGCGACGAAGAAATGAAGATAACGCTTTTAATTGAATATGCGGGAGCGCGCTGCATTTATAAAGAAAGCTGGAAGCAGACAGAAGAAAACACACCTGGGCCAATCGTTTTGACAACGCTTCCGAAACTGGATGAAAGCAGACAGCAAACGGTTTCCTTGAAAGAAAAATGGAATGCGAAGGTGTGTGATATCTTCCGTGAAAAATATCTGTCGCCAAGACCAGATACCTGTTCGCTTCAGGTGCCGTATCATCTGTATCCGTCGGATTGGTGTCATGTAGACTGTGCGGCTGTTGAAAAGATGAATGATCAGTATCTTCGGTCTTGTGTACAAAATGATTGTTTGACGCTAAAAGGTGGCTTAACATTTGAACAGCCAAAGAGTGGTGTAAATACAATATTTGTGTCAAAATGGGACAACTTCCCAGATCAAACTGAAATTGTGATTGAGAAACAGGCTAAAAAAGTTTGGCTATTGGCGGCAGTTTATACCAATCAAATGCAGTGTGAGGTGGCAAATGTTACAGTAACCATCTGCTATGCAGATCAGGAGCAGGAAAGTATTGATCTGACAACACCAACGCATTTAAGAAGCTTAGAGAGAGGACCACAGACAGAGCGACCATGTGATGCGTGGTGCTATCGAAAGCAGCCGGTGGATCGCATTTTAATCGGAAGCACAAAGGAAGAAAGCGAAATTTCACCGCAGGATGGGGTTTATGCACAAGTACTTGGAATTGCTGTGAAACCGAAAACAATAGAAAAACTAATCTGGAGAGCCAGAGCCAATGATATTGTGGCAGGTCTTATGGCCGTAACCCTCCAGATATCGTAATTCAATCTCTTCGTCTGACATGCCACAGCCGTTATCCTCAACGGTCAGAAGCATAGTCTGTGCATTTAGGGATCGTCCACGAATAAAGAGGCAGTTTTCATCTTCTGCGGAAGAATCGAAACCGTGAACAAAATAGTTTTCAATCAATGGTTGAAAGAGATTGCGGATAATTCCGTAGGACAACAATTCGGTTTCAATATCAAATCGAATATGCACCTGATCCTCATAGCGCGCTTTAAAAAGAGAGAGGTATCGCCTAGAAAAAGCAAGTTCCTCTGTTAAAGGAATAAAGGTTTTGGAACTGATAAAACCGCGAAAAATAGCGGACAGCTGGGAGATAATCTCAGCCGTGTCCAGATCTTCATTCTGGAGACAACGAGAACGAATCATTTCCAGCGAATTATACAGAAAATGAGGGTTAAATTTTGATTGAAGCTCTGCAAGTTCAGCCTCTTTTTGCTTCAACTCATAAAAAAGTGCGTGGTATCAGTGTATTTTAAAGAAAGGGGGAATGAAACGTGGAACTTACAGTTGGAAAAATGAAGCAGCTTGCAAAGCCCAGAAAGACAGCAAAGCGGGTCAAAATGTCAAGAAGTGATAAAATTTATAATGTGATTGGAACAATTGCATTTTCAATATTGGCATTGATTTGTGCATACCCATTTTATTATATTTTAATCTGTACAATCAGTGATAACCAACTGGTGGCACTTCAACGAATTATTTTCCTACCAAAGGGAATTCACTTTGATAACTACATCAAGGTATTTAAGATTCAGAATCTTGCAAATTCTGCGGGCATTACAATCGCAAGAACGGTGCTGGGAACTGCATTAAGCTTGATGGCAACTTCTTATATGGCTTATTTCTTTACAAAGGAAGAAATGTGGGCAAGGAAATTTTGGTATCGTTTTATGGCTGTTACCATGTATTTTTCAGCGGGACTGATTCCTGGTTATTTAAATAATAAAATGCTTGGTTTGACCAATACGTTTTGGATTTATGTAATTCCGGGCATGGTTTCCGTCTACAATATGATTCTGATTAAAACATCCGTTGAAGCACTTCCAGCAGAACTGGAAGAATCGGCATATCTGGATGGTGCAGGCTATTTTACACGCTTTATCCGAATTGTGCTTCCGCTTCAGAAACCAATTTTGGCTACCGTTGCATTGTTTGCAGCAGTTGGTCACTGGAACGATTATTTTACAACAAAGATGTATGTGACAAAGCCAACATTATATACGATGCAGTTTCAGTTGTATGAATTATTGAACCAGATCAATTCAGCAGCAGAACAGATTTCAAAGGAAGACCCAAGTGCAGCATTGACACCGACTGGAATTCGATTGACATTAACAGCAGTTGTTGTAATCCCGATCTTATTTGTCTATCCATTTGTACAAAAATATTTTGTAAAGGGAATTATGATGGGAGCTGTTAAGGGATAACAAACAAAAAATAAGAAAAAAATAGCAAATAAAAAATAGTGAGTAAAAAATGCTGTGTGTAAGCAAAGACAGAAAGACACAGTTAAAAAATAAAGATCAAAATAGAAAAGGAGTAGTAGTTTATGAAGAAAATGAGACAAGCAGCAAAAAGAACAAGTGCAGTGGTAATGGCAGCGATGATGGCAATGGGTGGATTGCCACAAACGGTATTGGCGGATGGTGAAAATGTGACGACAATCAGTCTGTATCCGGCAAATGGAAGTCTTTCAAGTGGCGTGGTAAGTGGCTATCTGGGTGATTTCTTTGCATCAAAGGGTCTGGAAGTGGAAGTTTGGGCCTATTCGGATGAGAAAACAAATGCGATTCTTGCAAGCAGCGATCTTCCGGACATTATGTATGTAACGGCAGAAAATCTGCAAATTATGATTGATTCCGGAATGGTACTGAAGCTGGATGAGTACATTGATCAGATGCCGCACGTAAAGGCAGATGAGGAGATTTTGGTATCTTTGGAATACGTCATGGATTTTAAATTCTGGTGAATATACGAGTTATCTGGGATACGATGAACAGCCTATTACAATTGGTCATGCCGGTTGGGCTGAGGAAATGCAGTATACAACAGACACGGATAACTTTAATTCTTGGAGAACCATTACAGGCTATGACAGCTGGTATGATTGGCTGGAGGACAAGAATGCGTGGTGTCATGAGAGCACACTTGATAATGTTGATCAGTTTTGCTCAGATCCGGAAAGCATTATGCAGCTTACTGTTGATGCAATTCGTGAGACCGTTGTAACAGCAAGCTGGAAAATGGTTTATGCGCAGACACAGGAAGAATTTGATTCTCTTTGGGAAAATATGGTGAGTGATTGCGAAGGACTTGGCGCACAGGACGTAATTGATTGGCGTTGAGCTGATATTGAAAATGCAAAAGAAATTCGTGATTCACTGAAGTAATAATAAAAATTTATGATTTATTAAAAATGAAGGAAACGAATAGACTACTGTTTTCATTTACAATTGCTGTCGTTGGTGATACAATGGCAGCAATTGTAGGTTATAGGTTTTCTTTTTTATCTGTATGTTTTTATAGATTTACGATGTTTCAATTCAAGGAGGAAAAACAAATGGAGTCAAAGCAGGAAAAGGCGAGTCAAACGATTCAGCTGCATTGTCTGGAAAACAGGATTGCATCTGGCTATGTGACATTTGGAAGTTATTGGGAAAAGGGTACATTGTCAATTCCAAATTTTAAGAATGATCAGACAGATTTTTTCATGTTATACAATGAAAAGAAAGAATCCATTCCGGTGCAGTCCCGTATCACGGCATGGTGGCCAGATGGAAGCATTAAGTGGGCAGCTCATACGGCAGATGCATCGAAGATGGGACAAGAGGCTACATTGACAGCACAAATCAAATCAGGTGAAGGCAGCAAAGAAGCGGCTAAGCTAGTTTCTATGATCACCCGAAAAGATGATAATTGGCTGTACATAGACAATGGTGTTCTTTCGTTGAAAGTTCCAACGGGGAAAAATACAACAGATACTTTGGCAGAGGATATTGTCTTAAATGGAAAGCTGCGTGTGAAAAAAGCATCGCCAGTTTTGTATCTTGAAGAACAAAGCAATGAGAATAATACAGCTGCTTCGACTTCCACTACTGATACAATCACTAGCATAAATACTGGTACAAGCACAAACACTGAAACAAATTTTGATATTGACGGTCAGACAAAAGTGACAAGAGCCTATCAGGCAGAAATCACAGCTGTGACAGTGGAGGAGGATGGACCGCTTGCATTAACGATAAAGGCAGAGGGCGGCTATCGAAATCATAGCCAGAATCAAACCAAGATGCAAAGCAAGATGAAATTCTGCATTCGTATGTACATCAATAAAAATAGCAGTGATATTCGTTTTGTTCATACCTTTTTCTTTGATGGAAATGAGCAGACCGATTTCTTAAAAGGTCTTGGCATCCGCTTTGATACCGTGCTGGAGGGGCGTCCATATGAGCATCATATTCGCTTTGCGGGTGAACTGCCATTTAAAGAGGCTGCGATTTTGCTAAACAGCTCTTATCCGCGTTTGCAGCCATCTGTTTTAGAGGCGCAGCTTGACGGTAAAACGTGGGGTTACCCGTCAGACAGTGATGTCGAGAAGGCGGCAGCTGATCTTCCGGTGTGGAACCGATATTTTCTTTATCAGGACAGTGCCGATCATTATCGAATTGGTAAGCAGACAAAGCCACAGTGCTGTGTGTTAAGTGCTGCGGAGGGCAGACGTGCGCACGGAGCAATGGAGGTATGCGGTGAAAATGGCGGCATCCTTCTTGGTATTCGTGATTTTTGGCAGAAATATCCATCCGGCCTTGAGGTGACAAATCTTGCAAATGACAACGCATCCTGCACGGCATGGTTTTATTCGCCACAAGCTGAAAGCTTTGATTTTCGCCATTATGATACGAGAAGCTACCAGATGACTTCCTATGAGGGATTTCCGTGGTTTGGTGCAAGTCCGGAAGGAATTGCTGTGACAAGCGAGTGTACGCTTTCGGTGCGCTCATCTTTGACAACGGAAGATGAGTTAAATACGTTTGCAAATCGTGTAAATAAGCCGCCAGTCTATGTAGAATCACCAACGGACTATCATGAAAAACGCGCATTTGGCTACTGGAGTTTACCAGAACGAACAACCGAGTCAGAAGCATTCTTAGAGAATCAGCTTGATCAACTATTCGATTTTTATAAAAATGAGATCGAGGCAAGAAGATGGTACGGCTTGTTTGATTATGGCGATGTGATGCACACCTATGACCCGATTCGCCATTGCTGGCGCTATGATATGGGGGGCTTTGCTTGGCAGAATACAGAGCTGGTTCCGACCTATTGGCTATGGTTGTATTTCCTTCGTACAGGAAGGGAAGATGCATTTACGGTGGCAGAGGCAATGAGCCGTCACTGTTCGGAAGTGGATTTTTATCACTTCGGGCCGATGGCAGGTATCGGATCCCGTCATAATGTGCGCCACTGGGGATGCTCCTGCAAGGAGCCGCGCGTTTCCATGGCAGGTCATCACCGCGTTTACTATTATCTGACAGGCGATGCGCGCATCGGAGACGCAATGGCTGATGCAAAGGATGCGGACCTTTCGATGAAAAATATTACGTATTTCCAGCAGCAGGATGAGACAGGCTCTCATGTTGTCATCCGAAGTGGCCCAGATTGGACTTCATTTTTGTCAAACTGGATGACGCAGTATGAGCGTACATTGGATCCGTATTATCTGGAAAAGATTCGCCAGGGTATTAAGGATGTGAGCGAAATGCCGTTTGGACTGGCATCTGGTCCGTCCTATCGTTATGAGGAAAATGGTCATCTGATTTATGAGGGCGAGGACGAGAAGAGTCCAAACATGCACTTGCAGATTTGCATGGGTGGCCCGGAGGTCTGGTGGGAGCTTGCGGATATGCTGGATGATGAGACATTGAAAAAGCTTCTTTCTGTCTATGGCGGATTTTATTATCTGACACCAGAGCAGAAGAAAGAAAAGACGCATGGCTTAATCGAGAAGCGTCCATTTGCATTCCCTTGGTTTGCTTCCGATATCGGCGCTTATGCCGCATCCCTCACAAAAGATGAGGCACTGGTCAAAATGGTTTGGAAGAATCTGTTGAATGCATTGATTAAAATAGGTGACGAAGCTGGTTTTACACCAGTTTGTTATGCAACGGATGATCAAAACAAAGCACATATAGAAATTCCGTGGATCAAAACAAACTTTGCTGCGCAGTGGGGATTAAACACAATTACCACACTTGAGCTGCTCCGAGATACGCTTCCTGATACGATGGATGGCATTCGTGAACTGGTAGAAGAAATGCCGGGAAATGAATTTCATCGGGCATGATTGAAAGAAAACATTCAAAAAAGGAGAAACATATGGATAAGAAGAGCAATGCAATGAATAACACAACAGAATTTTTCCCAGATGGAACCGTGATTCCAGAGTGGTATTATGATACTACGATTCCATCATTAAATGATTTAGGTAAACAATATTTTATTACGGATTACGGCGCATTGGATGATGGTCGCATCCACACAAAAGAAATTCAGAATGCAATTGATGACGCTGCTAAGACAGGTGGTGTTGTCGTTGTTCCGGCGGGTGTATATTACACAGGCGCAATCTACTTCAAGCCGGGCGTAAATTTATATCTTTCTCAGGGCGCGACGTTAAAGGGAAGCGATAACATTACCGATTACGATCTGAGCATGACGCGAATGGAAGGCGAAACCTGTCTGTATTTTGGTGCACTGATCAATGGCGATGGTCTTGACGGTTTTACGATTTTAGGTCCGGGTACTATTGATGGAAATGGACTGCGCTCCTGGCAGTCCTTCTGGCTGCGCCGCAAGTGGAATCGCATGTGCACCAATAAGGACGAACAGCGCCCGCGCCTTGTATACATCACAAACAGTAAAAATCTGTTGTTTGCCAACGTTACGCTGCAAAATTCTCACTACTGGACGACACACTTATATCGCTGCCATCATGTAAAATATCTGGGCTGCCGCATTCTGTCACCAGCAGGCCCAGTCTTTGCACCTAGTACAGATGCGATTGATCTGGATGTGTGCAGTGACGTTCTTGTTAAAAATTGTTATATGGCGGTAAATGATGATTCTGTCGTTATGAAAGGCGGCAAGGGTCCTTGGGCAGATACAATGCCTGAAAACGGTAGTGTAGAGCGTGTTATCGTTGAAGATTGTCATTATGGCTTTTGCCACGGCTGTCTGACTTGTGGTTCCGAGGCAATTCACTGTAAGAATATTATTGTACGCCGCATTCAGGTTGATCGTGCCAGCAATTTGCTTTGGTTAAAAATGCGTCCTGACACACCGCAGCATTACGAATACATTCGCATGGAAGACATTACTGGAGAAATTGACAGCTTTATCAATATCAATCCATGGACGCAGTTTTATGATCTGAAGGATCGTAAGGATATTCCTCTTTCTTATGCAGATCATGTCACAATGCAGAATTGCAATTGTACCTGCCGCGCTTCTTTCAATGTAAAACCGGCTGATGATCAGTATCGTTTGTCGGATTTTGTATTTGAAAATCTGGAAATTCGTGCACAGGAAGCTGATTTTGCTCCAGAAGTTATTGAGAATGCAGTAGTAACAAATTGCAATGTCACACAGGTTGAAGCAGCACCAGAAATTACGGATATTCCAGATGTCCCGGGGAAAAAGCTTTCTTAAAAAATAAAATTTAAAGGTATCTAAAATTATTATAATTTACAATCACATACGCGGGCGATATAATCGAGTCAAAGAAAAAGAAAGGCATGGTTATCGCAATATGAAATTCAACGAAAACTTAGGAAAAATTGAATGTGCAGAAGATGCAGAGAACGGTGCATTTTCTGAGAGTATTCGCCCACGTGTGATTGTCATTACGGACATCAGCAGTATGCAGTCGGGCGTTCTTGAACCCGATGACACCGAGTCGATGGTTCGTTTTTTGTTGTATGCAAATGAAGTCGATATTGAAGGACTAATTGCATGTGCATATGGAGAACATGGAACAAAGCCAGAATATATCCGGCAGGTAGTGAATGCGTATGGCGTATCATGGGAAAATCTGGCAGCGCATGACTCTCGTTACCCAAAACCAGAGCAGTTACTGTCCCGCATTGCGGCAGGCAATTGTCGTCCGGGAAATGATCAGCTAGGCGAGGGAATGGATACGCAGGGATCAAATTTGATTATTTCAGCAGCGGACAAAGATGATCCAAGACCGTTATGGATTTTACTATGGGGCGGTGCGCTTGATTTGGCACAGGCAGTATGGCGTGTATCACATGATCGCACACCGAAAGAGGCGGCTGCATTTCGCAAAAAGCTTCGTGTTTACTCGATCGGAGATCAATACGACGATACTGGAAAATGGATGAAAGACACGTTTCCAGATCTGTTTTATATCACCAATTATGCTGCATTTCGTGGAATGTATCGCTTTGGCGATACTTCACTTAGCAGTTCTGCATGGGTGCAGGAGCATGTGAAGAAAAATGGCAGTGCGCTTGGCACACTTTATCCAGATTATCGTGGTGGTGATCCATGGGGTGATGTCAATGGGCTAAAAGAGGGCGACACACCGTCTGTTTTGTATATAATTTCAAAGCAGCCGCACAATCTGGATGATCCAACACAAAGCTCGTGGGGTGGACAGTTTCAAAAGGTTGGTCCGCGACGCTATCAAGATGTGCCAGGAGGATGGCAGCCGTCAAACGATGCAAATGAAATCGCAAAATATGCAGAAACAATCGCAAAGTGGAGAGCAGATTATCAGGCAGACTTTGCAAAGCGTCTGCAATGGTGCGTAAAATAAGAAAGGCAGGACTGCGTTATGAAATATCAAAACCCTATTATTCGAGGCTTTCATCCAGACCCGAGTATCTGCCGCGTGGGCAGTGATTATTATCTGGTGACAAGTACATTTGAATATTTTCCGGGAATTGCCCTGTTTCACAGTCGTGATTTAGTAAACTGGGAACAGATTGGAAACTGTATTACCAAACCGGGGCAGCTTGACTATTCTAAATTTAAAGATTCCGGTGGCGTATGGGCGCCGACAATTCGTTATCATAAGGGGCGCTTTTATGTAACTGTTGCGATTGATGGCATGGGAAATATGATTATGCACACCGATGACATAAACGGTGAATGGTCCGACCCAGTATGGACAGATTTTGGCGGCATTGACCCGTCGATTTGCTTTGATGGGGATGACGCGTATTATTGCACGAATGATTTTACAAATGGTCATGAGGCAATTGTGCTGGCAAAGATCGACCCGGCTACCGGAATCCGCAAGGAAGAACGCCGCGAAATCTGGAATGGTACTGGTGGCGGCTGGCTGGAAAGTCCGCATGTCTATCACATTGGAGACTATTATTATGTCCTTGCGGCAGAGGGTGGAACCTCTTTCAATCATATGGAGACAGCAGCGCGCAGCAAAAACATTTATGGTCCATATGAAAATTGCCCGTACAATCCGATTCTGACCAATAAAAATGATACAACCAAACAGATTCAGTGTGCAGGTCATGCCGATTTGGTAGATGATAAAAATGGAAACTGGTGGATGGTTCATTTGGGAACGCGATCGGTACTAAAAAGCAAGACACCGCTTGGAAGAGAGACATTTTTGACGCCAGTTGAATGGAAAGAGGGCTGGCCAGTTGCAGTGAATAAACGGGCAAAACTGGAAAATGAGCTAGACAGAACGGTGTGTAGAACTCAAGAAAAAATTGGACAAAATAAAAATGGACAAAGTAAAAATGCGTATGGCCAGATCGAAACAGAAAGGAACACTCATACAGGAAACAGTTTCCACTTCAAACCAAACTTTTCTACTCCCTCATGGGAACCACAATGGCTCTGGCTTCGTGAACCTGATACCGCACTATATGAGCGAACATCAAATGTAGTATCAAACGAATTATCAAACGCATTGATTCTTCATCCATCTGTCTTTGATTTTGAAGCGCCAGCACAGCCATGTTTTATAGGTATTTGTCAGCCTGATATCGACTGTCATTTTCAGACGACCTTCACCTTTGAGCCAAAAGAGGGCGAAGAGGGTGGTATGCTGCTCTATTTAAGTACAAACTTTTACTATCGAATTTGCAAAAGAAAGCAGAATGGAAAGACGCAGCTTGCTGTAATTCGCAAACTAGACGATGTAGAAGTCACCGATTATACAAAAGAATTGGAGGAGAGCACAAAAACACCAATTACACTTTTTATTGATGCATCTGCATCTGGCTATCACATTACCTGGAAAACAGAAGATGGCCCACTTGAAGATGCCGGAACGTATTCAGTGCGCTTTTTGTGCACGGAGATGGAGAATCGCTGCTTTACCGGAACGATAATCGGCGTGTATGCAGTAGATCATACAATCACACAACGAAAGGCAAACGAGCAAGAGAAACAACAAAATTTACAATATGATACGAAATATGATACCACAAAACAAGAAATATCGAAAACGGAAAGGAGCAACAATTCAATGACTGTTACAAACTTTGAGGCAGCTGTCTGCCAGACACCTCTCGACTATGCAAAGGCATCCTGTGACACGATGATACGAAAGTTTCATGCAGAGGATTTGCCGCCGAAGGGGCATTTTCATTATCATCAGGGCGTATTTTTATCTGGCGTTTACCAGACTTATTGCTTATGCAAAAATGAAGAATATTTTGATTACATAAAGCGCTGGGTAGATTCCTGTATCAATGAGGATGGCACATTAAAGCTGTTTGATCCGGGCCAGCTCGATGATATCCAGCCGGGAATCCTTTTCTATCCGTTAATGGATCGCGCTAAGGAGACGGATACGGATCAGACAACAGATTCTAGCGCATCTGATACCAACACAACGGATTACGAACGCTACAAGAAAATCCTCGATACCTTAATGGATATCATCCTAAAATTCCCGAAAAACAAAGAAGGCGGCTTTTGGCACAAAGACTGTTTCCCAGATCAGATGTGGCTGGATGGCCTTTACATGGGTGGCCCGATCTGCGCAGAGTACGGCGCACGTTTCAATCGCCCAGAATTCTTTGATATCGTTGCCGAGCAGGCATTGTTAATGAAGGAAAAGACACAGGATGCAGAGACTGGTCTTTTATACCATGCATACGATTCCTCACGAAAAGAAAGCTGGAGTGATCCAGTAACTGGACACAGCAGTGAATTTTGGGGACGCAGCATCGGCTGGGTTCCGGTAGCATTGTTAAACGATCTGGACTTTATTCCAGAAAATCATCCAAAGAGAAAAGAACTGGAAGACTTTGCCATTTCTCTTCTGAAAACACTTTGCCAGTATCAGTCCAAAGAGGGCAGATGGTATCAGGTAGTAAATAAGGGAGACTGTGCAGGAAACTGGCTGGAAAATAGCTGTTCCTGTCTGTATTCCGCTGCCATCGCAAAGGCGGTACGAAAAGGCTTGCTTTCCAAGGAATATCTTGCGTACGCAAAAAAGGGCTACGAGGCAGTAGTTCATTCTTTAAAATGGGAAGGTGGAAATCTTCTCGTCGGTGATGTGTGCATTGGAACTGGTGTGGGAACATACGAGTATTACTGCGAACGTCCAACGTCTGTAAATGATCTGCACGGCGTAGGTGCATTCTTAATCATGTGTACCGAGATGGAAGCAGTCGCATCACTGTAAAAAACGTGGAGATGAAAACGCATGGAGAAACATACAGAAAACCAAGGACAGATCGTCAAAAAACAGATAAGCAAAGGAAAAACAATCACTCAGAAAATTATAGAGGCACATCTGGTATCAGGTGTGCCGATCACTGGCAACGAAATTGATATTCGCGTTGACCAGACATTGACGCATGATATCAATGCAGTAATGACCTATTTGGCATTTGAGGCGCTAGATATTGACCGTGTGAGGACAAAGTGCAGTGTCAGCTATCTGGATCATAATCTGCTCTATGCGGATTACAAGACACCGGACGATCATATTTATCTGCAATCCGCAGCGAAGAAATTCGGTGTCTGGGTATCCAGACCGGGAAATGGAATCTGTCATACCGTTCATGTGTCACGATTTGCCATTCCGGGAGAGGTATGTGTGGGTGGAGACAGTCACACTCCTCATTCTGGTGCAATTGGAATGCTTAGCATCGGTGTTGGTGGCATGGATGTGGCAAGCGCTATGGCAGGTATTCCACTTCATATGAAAATGCCACAGATTGTAAAGGTGCGTCTCGAAGGACATCTGCGCCCGGGTGTAAATGCAAAAGAGATCATTTTGGAAATGCTGCGAAGAGAATCTATACGAGGCGGTCTCGGTCGAATTTATGAGTATCAGGGACCGGGAGCAGCCAGTCTTGAGGTACCGCAGCGTGCTACCATTGCAAACATGGGTGCGGAAATGGGGGCAACGGCATCGATCTTTGAGGCGGATGAGCAAGTGCGTCAATTTTTGAAAGCACAAGGAAGAGAGGACGATTATCGAGAGCTTCGGGCAGATTCGGATGCCGAATATGCGCAGGAAATTGTGATTAATCTCGATGAACTAGAGCCGCTTGTTGCCTGCCCGAATCAGCCAGATCAGGTTCGAGCACTAAAAGACATAGAACGCGAACCCGTACAGCAGGTATTCATCGGCAGCTGCACAAATGCCAGTTATGCCGATTTGGCGAAGGCAGCACTTGTCTTTAAGGGCCATCATGTAAACGAAAATGTCAGCTGTGTCTGTGGCATCGCATCAAGACAGACCTATCGGGAGCTGCTTCGAGACGGCTATCTGGACATGTTAGTGGCAGCAGGTATACGTCTGCTTGAAATCTCCTGTGGACCATGCTGTGCAATTGGACAGACCCCTCCGACAAACGGAATTTCGGTGCGCACATCAAATCGAAACTTTAAGGGACGTGCGGGAAATCCGAATGCAAAAATTTTTCTTGTCAGTCCCGAAAGTGCGGCAGCAACTGCAATAAAGGGAACCTTTGCCGATGCAGCCGAAATCATGGGCGATGAGGTCTCTATCTTGGGAGAAGTTCGTGAGCCGCAGAATTACCTGACAGACGATTCTATGCTGTTGCCGCCTATTGATCCGTCAGCAACGAAAAAACAGGCCATTGTTCGTGGACCAAACATCAAATTTTTGCCAGTTCCGGATCTCTTGCCAGAAACGTTACAGGCACGAGTGTCCTTAAAGGGAACCGATAATATTTCCACCGATGATATTACACCAGCCAGCGCCGAATTCTCTAGTATGCGCTCCAATATTCCGTTAATGTCTCAATATTGCTACCATCGCTATGATCCAGAGTTTGCAGCGCGGGCAAGGGCAATGGGAAAAAGTATTATCATTGCTGGAGAAAATTATGGACAGGGTTCTTCACGAGAGCATGCCGCCATCAATCCAATGTATTTGGGTGTTACCTGCATCATCGCGCAGAGCATTGCACGAATCCATCGAGGCAATCTGATCAATCATGGAATTTTGCCACTTTTATTTACCAATAGAAATGATTATGAGAAGACTGATTTGCTGGATGAGCTAGAAATTTGCAATATAAGGGCGCAGATTGATGAAGGACTTGTACATGTATTTAATAAGACAAAGGGTTTTGAATTTCAGGTAAAAGCCGATCTAAGCGAACGCGAAAAAGAACTGATCAAAGAGGGCGGATTGCTTCGCTTCCTGAAAAAACAAATCGAGACAATGTGACCTACTCAGTCATTGAATAGCCGAGGATTTCTACGTTAGACTTCCAAAGGAAAAGACCGACATCGCTGCCGGTCTTTTTTATGTTCGCTTTTACAAGTTTTACGGGTTACGCACGGATACTTGGCAAAGCCCCGAGGTGAATGTGCTTTACGAGACGGGACGTTGTAGCGGGTCCGTTGTCAAAATACACTTACGTTGAAAACGTGTAGTGGGAGCCCGCGGAATTGGGCCCGTCGACAAAGTCACTTCACCGAGTGGGCGTTTCGTACCCTACCGGGTAGCACATTCGCATTTCGTACCTTACCGGGTTGCCACCGTACCCTACCGGGTAGCACTCAACACTCTTAAGCGAGAACCTTCTCGATGTACGCCTTGATCTCCGGGCACTTGCAGCTGTCAAAGAATAATTCCTTGAACTTTGCACCGCTTACAGCTGCCTTTAAGAAATCCTGATCAATATTCTGTAAAATGGTCATCATGTCAGTATGAGTGATCTTCTTTACGCCATCTAGGATCTTCTTATTGCGCTGCTCCGGAACAACTCTTTCCGGCGGATATCCGCCACCTGGCTCGGTGCAGAACAGCTTCTCAAAGCAATATTTTAAGTTCAGCTCAGCGCCCCATCCAAAGCCCTTTGCAAATGGGAAAGCAGCTGCGTTACCAGCATTGATCTGGGAGAACATATAAGCATCAGACGGATCAACAACATGTCCGCACAGAACGCCCGGGAAGGAGTTGCATGCCAACATAGCACCCTCACCTGTACCGCATCCGGTAATAACAAAATCAGCAGCACCGCTGTTTAATAAAATAGCAGTCAGAAGACCAACCTGTACATAGGTCAGCTGAGCCTCATCGTCAGCAGCATACATGCCGTAATTTACGACCTCATGTCCCATCGGTTCAACAACTTCCTTTAAAACAGACTCGATCAGGCTATTCTTCGCAGCCTGGCTGTTTTCATTGATTAAAGCAATTTTCATTTTTCATAACCTTTCCTGTGCCGTTTTGTTAAAAGAAGGGGGAAAGTGTAAAAACGTCAAAGTCTCAATCACATTTCAAAGGCATTTCAACCACATTTTGACCACAATTCCTTAAGATAGTCCTCTTCGGCACAATTTTGTTGAAACTATCTAATAAGATAATAGATGAGAAACGCCATTTTGTCAACTTGAAACAGCAAAATGGACAAAACACCATATAAAACCTTCAAAATAATAAAAATCAAGAAAATGGTTTATTAAAATAAACAAAATAAAAATCAATAAATAGCAAATTTTGTTTATTTAATTAATGCAAAATACCATACCTACAAAAGAAAGTAAAATTATCTGAAAACTTAACAAAAAGTCTTTCTTTACAAAATCATCAATTTGCAGTATAGTATGACTCAAACAAAGGAAGAAAAAGCCAGAGAGGGCGAGACTGCAAAGGTGCAGAGTACCTCTCTGGCTTTCTTTGAAAGAAAAACAGGAGGACCAGCATGGAACAGACTAGCAAAACACCTTGGGGAAGTACAGAAGGTCTGTATGATCCCAGTTTTGAACACGACAACTGCGGTATTGGTGCAATTGTCAATATTAAAGGAACAAAAACACATCAGACAGTAGAGGATGCGTTAAAGATTGTAGAGAACTTAGAGCACCGCGCCGGAAAAGATGCGGAGGGCAAGACAGGAGATGGTGTCGGTATTCTGCTTCAGATTTCCCACCCATTTTTCTCCGGGGTCTGTAAGGAACTCGGATACGACATCGGTGAGGAGAGAGATTATGGTGTCGGTATGTTTTTCCTGCCGCAGAACGAGACCGACCGCCGCATGTCGATGAAGATGTTTGAGATCATCGCAGAGAAGGAAGGCGTAAAGGTACTTGGCTGGAGAAAGGTTCCGGTAACACCGGGCATCTTAGGCTCCAAAGCACTTGACTGTATGCCGTGCATCATGCAGTGCTTCCTGAAGCGTCCGGCGCGTGTGGCAAAGGGTCTTGCATTTGACCGCAAACTCTATGTCATCCGTCGTATTTTTGAGCAATCCAGCGATAATACCTACGTTGTTTCTCTTTCCAGCAGAACTATCGTTTACAAGGGAATGTTTCTTGTCGGACAGCTTCGCAATTTCTACAATGATCTGCAGGATGAGAATTATGTTTCAGCGATTGCGCTTGTTCATTCCCGTTTCTCCACCAATACAAACCCAAGCTGGCAGCGTGCTCATCCGAACCGCTACATGGTACATAATGGTGAGATCAATACCATCCGCGGCAATGTGGATAAGATGTTGGCTCGTGAGGAGAAGATGGAGTCTGAGGAACTGAAAAATGAGATTTATAAGGTTCTTCCGGTTGTCGATGATTCCGGTTCCGACTCTGCGATGATGGACAACGTGCTGGAGTTTCTGATCATGAGCGGTATGCCGATGGCACTCGCAGTCATGATTTTGATTCCGGAACCATGGATTAACGACAAGTCCATGTCCCAGAAAAAGAAGGACTTCTATCAATATTATGCAACGATGATGGAGCCTTGGGATGGTCCGGCTGCCATTGTATTTTCCGATGGAGATCAGCTCGGTGCAGTATTAGACCGAAATGGTCTTCGCCCGAGCCGCTACATCATCACCTCCGATGATCGCATGATCTTAACTTCTGAGATGGGTACACTCGACATTGATCCATCCATCGTTGTAAAGAAAGAACGTCTTCGCCCGGGCCGTATGCTTTTAGTGGATACCGTAAGGGGCTGTGTGATTGACGATGAGGAGTTAAAGGGCTACTACGCAGCACGCCAGCCATATGGCGAGTGGCTGGATTCCAACATGGTTCAGCTGCACGACTTAAAGATTCCGAATGTGCGCGTACCTGAGTTTACAAGAGAAGAAATGCTTCGTCTGATGAAAAACTTCGGCTACACCTTCGAGCAGCTTCGCACCATCATTCTTCCGATGGCAAAGACGGGAACCGAGCCGACTGCCGCAATGGGCCACGATACTCCACTTGCCGTACTCTCCAAGCAGCATCAGCCGCTGTTTTCTTATTTCAAGCAGCGCTTCGCACAGGTAACAAACCCGCCGATCGACTCCATCCGTGAGGAGATCGTCACCTCTACCAACCTGTACATCGGCTGTGCCGGAAACATCTTAAAGGACACACCGGAGAATTGTAAGATTCTTCGCATCAACGACCCGATCTTAACCGACACCGATCTGTTAAAGATTCGCAATATGAACATCGAAGGCTTCAAGGTAGCGACTGTTCCGATTACCTATTATCGAAGCACTTCCTTAAATAAAGCAATTGACCGTCTGTTTATCGACGTTGACCGCGCTCACCACAACGGAGCAAACATCATCATCCTTTCTGACCGCGGTGTCGATGAGAACCACATTGCGATTCCGTCCTTGCTTGCGGTATCTGCGCTGAACCACCACTTAGTTGTGACAAAGCAGCGTACTTCTATGTCTGTCATCTTAGAGACAGGAGAGCCGAGAGAGGTTCATCATTTTGCAACACTTCTTGGATTTGGTGCAAGTGCCGTTAACCCATATCTGGCGCACGAGGGCATCAAGTACCTTGTTTCCAGCCATATGCTTGACAAGGATCCATATGCGGCAATCGATGATTACAACAAGGCGATCTTAAATGGTATCGTAAAGATTGCAGCAAAGATGGGTATCTCTACAATTCAGTCCTACATCAGCTCCAAGATTTTCGAGGCAATTGGTCTGGACAAGGATCTGGTCGACAAGTATTTCCCGGGAACTGTTTCTCGTATCGAGGGCATTAGCTTAAAGGACATCGAGGATGATATCGAGAGCTGGCATTCAACTGCATTTGATCCGCTTGGACTTGGTGTAGATTTAACGCTTGACAGCGTTGGAGCACATAAGGAGAGAAGCGGCAAGGAAGAGCATCTGTATAACCCGCTGACCATCCATATGCTTCAGGAGGCAACCAGAACCGGAAATTATGAACTGTTTAAGAAGTATTCCGAGAGTCTTCGCGATGAGAAGAATCCGATGAGCCTTCGCAGCCTGATGGAATTTAAGTACCCGGAGGACGGTGGTGTTCCGATCGAGGAGGTCGAGAGCGTTGACAGCATCGTAAAGCGTTTCAAGACAGGTGCAATGTCCTATGGTTCCATTTCTCAGGAGGCACACGAGACACTTGCCATCGCAATGAACACCCTGCACGGAAAGAGCAACAGTGGTGAGGGTGGTGAAGCATTAGAGCGTCTTACCATTGGCAAGGACGGACTGAATCGCTCCTCTGCCATCAAGCAGGTTGCTTCTGGTCGTTTTGGTGTCACCAGCCGTTACTTAACAAGTGCAAAAGAAATCCAGATTAAGATGGCACAGGGCGCAAAGCCTGGTGAGGGTGGTCATCTTCCGGCAGGAAAGGTTTATCCTTGGATCGCAAAGACAAGACATTCGACACCGGGTGTTGCCTTAATTTCTCCGCCACCGCATCACGATATCTACTCCATCGAGGATCTGGCGCAGTTAATCTATGACTTAAAGAATGCAAACGATCAGGCAAGAATTTCGGTTAAGCTTGTATCCGAGGCAGGTGTTGGAACCGTTGCAGCCGGTGTTGCAAAGGCAGGCGCACAGGTTATTCTGGTATCCGGCTATGACGGCGGAACAGGTGCAGCACCGAGAAACTCCATCCACGATGCCGGACTTCCTTGGGAACTTGGCGTAGCAGAAACCCATCAGTCCCTGATCATGAATGGTCTTCGTGACCGTGTCATCCTTGAGACCGATGGAAAGCTGATGAATGGTCATGACGTGATTGTCGCAGCACTTCTCGGCGCAGAGGAGTATGGTTTTGCAACCGCACCGCTTGTTACAATGGGCTGTGTTATGATGCGTGTGTGCAACCTTGATACCTGCCCGGTCGGCGTAGCCACCCAGAACCCAGAACTTCGTAAGAACTTCCGTGGAAAGCCGGAGTACGTTATCAACTTCATGCGCTTTGTCGCACAGGAGATGCGTGAGTACATGGCAAAGCTTGGTGTGCGCACGGTTGATGAGCTGATTGGCCGTACCGATCTGTTGTATCAGAGAAAGGATTTTGCAAACGCAAGAGCAAATGAGGTCGATCTGCACCGCATTCTTGAAAATCCATACAGTGATGCTTCCGTAGCTGGTTACGTCCACAAGAACGTCTACAACTTTGAATTAGAGAAGACGCTTGATAAGAGTGTATTGATAAAGAAGCTGATGCCGTCTGTAAAGAGCGGTCATGCAAAGACGCTTGATATTCATGTTGGCAATGTAGACCGTGCCTTTGGTACACAGCTTGGTGCTGAGATTACCAGACTTCACCCGGACGGACTTCCAGAGGATACCATTACGGTTCGCGCACAGGGAAGCGGCGGTCAGAGCTTTGGCGCTTTCATCCCGAAGGGACTTACATTGACGCTGGAAGGTGACAGCAATGACTATTTTGGAAAGGGTCTTTCCGGTGGTAAATTAGTTGTATTCCCACCAAAGAAGGCAGCCTTCAAGCCAGATGAAAACATCATTATCGGAAACGTTGCGCTGTACGGTGCGACAAGCGGTAAGGCATTTATCGAGGGTGTGGCAGGTGAGCGTTTTGCTGTTCGTAACTCCGGTGCGATTGCCGTTGTAGAGGGCGTTGGCGATCATGGCTGTGAGTACATGACGGGCGGACGTGTTGCCATCCTTGGAACAACCGGAAAGAACTTTGCAGCAGGTATGAGCGGCGGTATTGCTTACGTACTTGACGAGAATAACGACCTCTATACCAGACTGAACAAGGCGCTCATCAGCATTGAGGAGCTTAGCAACAAGTACGATGTACAGGAATTAAAGGAGATGATCACAGAGCATGTGGAAACAACAGGCTCTGCAAGAGGAAAATACATCCTGGAACACTTCTCCGAGTATCTGCCGAAGTTTAAGAAGATTATCCCGAATGATTACAAGCGTATGCTCAATGCCATCGTCCAGATGGAGGAGAAAGGCTTAAGCAGCGAGCAGGCACAGATCGAGGCATTCTATGCAAATGCCGGAAGAAAATAAAGGAGGAGAAGACAATGGGAAAGCCAACAGGATTTATGGAATATGCCAGAGAAGATGCCCCGGCTTCTTCACCAAAGGTAAGAATCCAGAATTTCAATGAATTTCACGAAGAACTGCCGGAGGAGGAAAGACGCAGACAGGCAGCCAGATGTATGGACTGCGGTGTACCGTTCTGTCAGTACGGAAAGATGATTGCGGGCATGGCAAGCGGCTGCCCGCTCAACAATCTGGTTCCGGAGTGGAATGATCTTTTATATACAGGAAATATGAGTCAGGCGTTTAATCGCCTGACAAAGACAAATTGCTTCCCGGAGTTTACGGGAAGAGTTTGTCCGGCATTGTGTGAGGCAGCCTGCACATGCAACTTAAATGGAAAGCCGGTCACAACAAAGGCAAATGAGCTTTCTATTATCGAGTATGCATATGAAAATGGCTATCTGCAGCCAAATCCGCCAAAGGCACGTACCGGAAAGCGCGTTGCGGTTGTAGGATCTGGTCCGTCTGGTCTGTCTGCAGCATATTGGTTAAATAAGCGTGGCCATGAGGTTACGGTATATGAGCGTTCTGACCGTCCGGGCGGACTGCTTATGTATGGCATTCCGAACATGAAACTGGAGAAGCGTTTTATTGAGAGAAGAGTGGAACTTATGAAGGCGGAAGGCATTCATTTTCTCACTAGTGTAAATGTCGGAAAGGATATCAGTGCAGAGGACTTGAAGTCCCAGTACGACAGTGTAATCTTGGCATGTGGTGCATCCAATCCAAGAGACATTCAGGCAGAGGGAAGAGATGCTGAGGGCATTTACTTTGCAGTCGATTATCTTTCCCGCACAACAAAGAGTTTGCTCGATTCCAATTTAGCAGATGGAAATTATGTCTCCGCAAAGGACAAGCATGTTGTTGTAATCGGAGGCGGTGATACCGGAAATGATTGTGTCGGAACTGCAATCCGTCAGGGATGCGCATCTGTTACCCAGTTAGAGATGATGCCGCAGCCGCCGCTGACTCGTGCCGCAAACAATCCGTGGCCGCAGTGGCCGAGAGTCTGCAAGACCGATTACGGTCAGGAGGAAGCAATCGCTGTATTCGGCTCTGATCCGCGTATCTATAAGACAACTGTAAAGGAGTTTGTGAAGGATGCAGACGGAAAGCTTTGCGGACTCATCTGCGTGAAGCTCGAGTCCAAGAAGGATGAGGCAACAGGACGCATGATGATGGTTCCAGTTGAGGGCAGCGAGTTTGCACTCGAGGCCGAGCTGGTACTTATCGCAGCAGGATTCCTTGGCTGCCAGAGCTATGTGTCCGATGCATTTGGAGTTGAGCTGACACCGCGAACCAACGTAAAGACTGCACCGGATTCCTATGCGACTTCTGAACCGGGCGTGTTTACCGCAGGTGATATGCATCGCGGACAGTCGCTTGTTGTATGGGCGATTCGTGAAGGCAGAGAGGCAGCGAGGGCTGTCGACGAGAGCCTGATGGGATATACCAATTTGGAATAAAGGTGATGGCTACTCGTAAGGTGATGAGTGTGCCCCGGAAGTTTTTCAAAGGGCTCCTCGACGAAGTGATTTTTGTGTTCACGGGCCCGCTACAACGGCGTCGCCTCGTAAAGTGCATGTGTCTCGTCGCCATTTATGTAATAATGACAATTATATAGTTTTTGTATCAAGGGCAGACCTAATTATGGGTCTGCCCTTATTGTAATACCCCCAAAATTAAAATTCGTGTCCGGTTTTTATTGACTAGTGCAGGTTTGTATGATAAACTGGCGCCAGACTTGCGGATGTTGAATTTACTGAAAACAAAAGAGAGTATTGTACTGGAATTTTCACAGGAAACTCTAGTTATGTTGCTATTTGGCGACGGAATGGAGATTGATATGAATAAAAAACTTGTATTATTTATGGTTTTTTTGTGCTATAATAGTATTACTACGGTTGAGGCATCAGGAACAGACACGGTGTTTGAGTCAGAGTCTGAGCATCCTTTTGAAGAGTTTGAATCAATTGAGGAAGAGTGTTCTGAAAGCTCTAAAGAGTTAGATTTTATTGAGACTCATGAGAGTGAATCGGAGTCCGTATATCCTGCTACTGTTGAGTCGGAAACAGTTTTACAGCAACCGGAAACCGATTTGGAAAATGGTATATTAGATTTTTTCAATGAAGCAGAAATGGAGGCTGCTTGGAACTCGTTATTTGCGACGGATAACTTTACACCATCAAGTATTAGTGAAGCGGATATGGATATTTCACTGGATGCCAGATCAGAAATGGATGAGGTGAAGTCTATTAAAAATGGAGAAGTTTTAGTTGTTGATTATTTCTCGGAAATTGTACAGAAAAATCCTATGCTTTTTTTAAGTAATGGAATATCATATATTTATGATTCGGAACAAAATGAAAAGTTGGTTATATACAGAAAAAATGGAGTGAATCATTCATTTTTGATTTCAAGTTCAGATAATATAGATGAAAAAATAAAATCTTTCACAAAAAAGATTGATGATTTGTACGAAAAAGGCGTGCTTTCAGGCAATGAAGGCAATTCTAGATCAAGTGTACAGCGCTCGACAATTACAAAAGAAGAGGTGTATACTGATTCATATATCTTTAATGATGCAGTAGATAATGCTCAATGTAAATATGAGACCACTTTCGAGATTGAAAGAGATGTTTCAGATTCAACAAACGATACTGTTATTCTTACATCATATAATTATGTTACTCCCTATTTCGGACCACGATATGTAACAACATGGTATCGAGCTGGTATCGCCCGAGTAAATGATTCTGTGAAGATTTATTTGGCTAATCCAGTTACGGCTGGAACAATAGAATTTAACAAGGACATTAATATAGGTGTTGCACTTGGTCTTCCAGCTGCTATAAGTGCTGATTACAATATAGCTTTGGGGGTTGGAAATACGCTTTTAGCATGGTTAAGAAATGAGAATACAAGTTATGGTGAAAATTTCAAAAATTTAAAAGGGGTTTCCGGAAATTCAGAAGATGGATCCTTTTTTCACGGTAGTGTTGTGAAATTTAGTGTTCCAAAAAGTTGCAGTAATTTTTCTTTTCAGTATGCACAGCTGTTTCAAAATAGTATTTATGGAAATGGATCGGATCCACATTTTATGGGAAACGCTTGGAAAATTATTCCGGCTTCTGAAATAGGTATGCGTCCTAGTACTTCTTCATATGTTGTAGATGGATTAGATTATGGTTTGGTTTTTGATCCTGAGTATTATTTGATTACAAATTCAGATGTGTATGCAGCGTTTGGAGATGATTCTATTGCAGCGTTTCATCATTTTCTTAATAATGGAATGGCAGAAGCTAGAATTGCGAGTCCTCCATTTAATGTTGTCACCTATAGAAATAAGTATAGTGATTTAAATACAGCATTTGGGGATGATTGGCCTTTATATTATAAACATTATATTCAATATGGATATTCGGAAGGAAGAACTGGATATTGAGTATCATACCACCTGACAGTTTGTTGGGGGGTATTTTTTGTCTTTCACTTGTAATTGTTTTTTAGATGCGTTACAATAGCAAATATTGAGTGTAAATTATTCATTTAAATAGAAAACAGCAAAAAAACGGAGGGAAAATGCATGTCAAAAGTAATCATGATTCAGGGTACAATGTCAAACGCAGGAAAAAGCCTGCTTGCGGCAGGTCTTTGCCGTATTTTCAAGCAGGACGGATACCGGGTGGCACCGTTTAAGTCACAGAACATGGCATTAAACTCCTTTATCACAAAAGATGGCTTTGAGATGGGGCGTGCGCAGGCCGTACAGGCCAAGGCCGCAGGTGTTGAGCCATCCGTCTATATGAATCCGATTTTATTAAAGCCAGTCAGCGATATGGGTTCACAGGTCATTGTAAATGGAAAACCAGTCTCCAACATGCCAGCGAGAAGCTATTTTGCTTACAAAAAGCAGCTGATTCCTGATATCATTCATGCCTTTCAAAAGCTGGAGGAACAGGCGGACATCATCGTAATCGAGGGAGCCGGAAGTCCGGCAGAGATCAACCTCAAGGCAGATGATATCGTCAACATGGGACTGGCAAAGCTTGTCGGTGCGCCGGTACTGTTAGCCGGTGACATCGACAGAGGCGGCGTATTTGCGCAGCTTCTTGGTACGCTGATGCTTTTAGAGCCGGATGAAAAAGAG